>CAZZFH010000229.1:0-4464 GCA_964653295.1 uncultured Candidatus Bathyarchaeia archaeon
AGAGGAGGTTACCCGTGTACCTAGAAAACTCCAATAAGAATAATATGGCGCTCTATACGCGCCATGGTTTCAGAGTAGTTGATGTGATCCAGTTGTCGGGGGGCGGTCCCTCTATGTGGTCTATGTGGCGTGAGCCGAGACGTTGACCTCGTATAATTATTAAGTCTCGTATACCAGTATATTTTGGCGATTTATTTGGTAAAGATACTTGAGAAGGTCTACAGCATGGATCATAGCGCAGACAAAAACCATAGCATGGAATCATGGATACTGGACTGCAGCGAGGGAACCATACTCATAGACGGCGGCATGACCGATGAACACGTAGTAAACATCGAGAAAGAACTCAAATCCATCGGCAAGAAATGGGGTGACATCAAAGCCATTCTTATCACCCATAAGCATGGGGACCACATCAATAACCTGCCCAAGCTCGTTGAACTCACTGGTGCCCCTGTGAAGGCTCATGAACTGGAAGCCCCACTGATTAAAGCTGCTGTCGGTGTAGAAGTGGAGGGTCTCAAGGACCACACTGTACTCCCGTATTGCGGCGGGATAGAGCTAATTCATGTTCCGGGTCACAGCGAGGGAAACAGCAGCTATTATCTGAGGAAGCATAAGGCGATAATCGCTGGTGATACTATCTTTGGTGATGTGGAGAGCAACCTGATGCCCCCACCTGAGCGCTACTGCCTTGATGTAGCCCAAGCTACCAAGGAGATGCGTAGGCTTCTCGACTATGACTTTGACATCTTCATCTACACCCACGGCAAGGACATCATGAAGGACGCCAAGGCAAAAGTCAAAGCCCTCGTAGATGAGAACAGCTAACCTCATTTGTAGCGAAGATCATAACTATCCCCACCGCATATCCACTGGATATGAAGCCCAGCTGGTGGAACAACAACTATACTGTTTTATTGATCACATGGATGGGCTGGATCAGCATCTATCTAGCACGCAGTGTTCTTCCACCGGTCTTGCCTATCTTGTCGATTGAACTGGGTTTAACCCACGCACAAACAGGTCTTCTGGAGACAGCTTACCTAATCGGGTATATTATCAGTAAGCTACCCGCGGGTGTCTTGAGTGAACGTTATGGGGCTCGTAAGGTCCTTGCGATGAGCATGGTGGGATACGGTGCTTCCACCTTCATGATATCCTACGCTCAGGGCTTTCTCCACATCTTTACATTGCGGTTCCTTGTAGGCTTATTTCAGGGTGTCCATTTGCCTGTGTCAAACGCCCTGCTATCAGATAGGTTCGGTGACAAGCAGAACAGGGCAATAGGGTTCAACGAGTCTGGTCCGAACGTGGGAAATACCTTGGCTTTTCCGATCGCTGTCTCCATATTATCTATCTGGGGTTGGCGGGCAGCTTTCATTATCCTGTCTCTCCCTGCTTTCCTGTTATCCATCTCCACACTTCTCCTGATGCGTGAGGAATCCGCAACTGAAAAAACGAGGAAGGAGGCAGAGAAAGGTAACCTTAGGGATTATCTCTGGGTGTTAATTCCTTATGCGTTATCCCACGCAGCCTATAATCTGGTTTTGAGGACTACTTTCACATTCATACCCAGTTTTCTCGTAGAGTTCAAGGGAATGGAGGTAACAGCAGCCGGGTTCATGGCAACAGTACTACCCTTTGCAGGCATCTTCGCTAAACTGGGAAGCGGGTTTATTATGGAGAGAACAGGCTCCCGGAACGCTATCTGTGGGGCTGCTTTTTTGAGCGCAGTCTTCCTCGCTACATTGGTGTCGTTCCCTGATACCTCGCTTCTCGCAGCGAATCTATTGGCATTGGGCTTGACGCTTTACAGTTTCTCACCGATTATCTATGCCTCAACCACGGCTAGCCTCCCATCTGGTTTGAAAGCCATGGGTCTCGGGGTGGTCACTATAGTGGGTAACTTGGTGGGCGCTGTTTCTACATCTGTTGTGGGGGCTCTCATCGATGCTAGGGGGTATGGTGTTACATTTTACGCCCTATCCGTTGCTACGGTTCTTACAAGTGCCCTGATTTTCACCATAATGTCTAAACAATAAATATGATCAACTCACTGTGATTGGTATGTCGCTCAAAGGCCAGAGCAAATACACCGCTGCTATCCTAGTAATCATAATAGTCACTGGAACCTATATGGTGCTGAATCGGGAAAAGCCGAGAGAGGTTGTGATCTATACCTCGGTAGACCAGATATTTTCTGAGCCTGTTCTCGATAGATTCGAGGAGACCACTGGCATTAAAGTGAAGGCGGTTTATGATGTTGAGGCCACCAAGACCACTGGACTGGTTAACAGGTTAATGGCAGAGAAGGAGAATCCTTTGGCTGATGTCTGGTGGAATGGTGAGATCGCCCAGACAATTCTTCTCAAAGAAGAAGGCGTATTGACTCCGTATGCCTCACCAGAGGCAAATGGAATCCCAGCTGCTTACATTGACCCCGAGGATTACTGGACTGGCTTCGGTGGTAGAGCAAGGGTATGCGTGGTTAACACCGATCTCTTGGACCCAGAGGATTATCCATCATCCATCTACGATTTCCTAGATGAGAAATATCCCGCGGACCAGATAGCCATAGCCTATCCCATATTCGGCACAACCGCTACACACGTTGCAGCCTTGTATGCGTCTCTTGGACCAGAAGAGGCGGGGGCACTCTTCACGGCGCTCAATGAACGTGAAATCAGGGTGGTTGATGGTAACGGTGTGGTCAGGGACCTTGTGGCTGATGGGAGCGTTATGTTCGGGTTGACTGACACTGATGATGGTATAGGCGCTATTGAACGGGGGGCACCGGTCGAGATGGTGTTTCTAGATCAAGGCGCTGATGAGATTGGGACCCTGTTGATCCCTAATACGGTAGCCATGATTAAGGATGGGCCCAATGTTGAGGAAGCCAAGATGCTCATAGATTATCTCCTCAGCGAGGAGACGGTCATTGAGTTAGTGGATAGGGGGTGGTTCCAGCTACCCCTACGTGACATTGAAGTAGATCAAGAGTACTTCGACGCCAGCAGCGTCAAGGGGATGGATGTAAACTATGTTGAAATCTATGGTTTCATAGAGCAAGCTAAAAGGGAAATGACAGAGATATTTGTTCGATAATATGACTATGGGGAATCAATCACGTCTTAGGGAGGCTATTCCCCAATATATCCTAATCCTGTTCCTCTTCGGGCCACTACTGTATATTGTAGCTGATGCCTTTTTTCAGTTATTCACAGAAGCAGGGTTAATCGAGTTGGCGTTTCCTGTTGGACGCAGGCTCAACTTATTACTCAACTCCCTAACCTTAGCCACTGCTGTCTCAGTTACGGTAGCAGTTATTGGTCTACTCGCTGGGAGCCTGCTTGTCTATGAGGATGCTTTGGTTTGGAGGTGGATTAAATGGGTGTTCTTGGTGACTGCTCCGGTTCCTCCATATATTCATGCATTGGTCTGGTCTAGCATCATCAATATGTTGAACCTTTCTCTGAGGTCATATGGTGTCTCATTTCCCGGGTCTGGGTTATTCATGAGTTACCTCGTTGATACCATGGCGTATCTTCCCCTTGGCGTGGGGTTAGCTATGGTGGGGTATATGCTGGTGGAGACCCCTGCAATCGAGGCGGCTCGGTTATTCAAGGAGGATATCCGGGTATTCATGGAGGTCGTTATACCTCTTGCTTCTCCCATGATCCTTGCTGCTCTGGGCTTCGTCTTCATCCTAGTGGTTACTGATTACAGCGTACCGACACTCTACAGCTATAACGTGTATAGCCTTGAGGTTTTCAGCGAATTTAGTGCCAGCAATAACCCTGCTCACAGTGTATGGTTATCCCTGCCCATCGTATTGATCACATTGATTGTACTCATTTTATCCCTACGAGGTCTGAGGAACACAGTGCAGAGCAGCAGCATTAGCAGAGCCGAGACCTTATCCTCTTGGAGTTTCCCCCGCTGGTTTAAGTCAATTCAGACGCTGGCTGCCTCGGTTATCTTGGTTCAGGTGGTCTTTCTCCTAGGGGGATTGCTCATTGAGACAGGTTCCTTTACCAGCCTCTATTTTGCGGTTGAGGCTGCTACTGATGATCTAGTTGTATCCGCTGTTATCGGTCTCTCAGGCGCGATTCTAGGTGGAGGACTGGGCTATCTTCTCTCTGGCAAGCTGAGTAGAGGTTCTTTATGGTGGGTGTTGATCTCGGTTCCCTTGGCGTTACCCTCCTCTATCGTTGGGATCGGGTTGATTGATGCTTATTCCCGGTGGCTTCCATGGCTCTACGGCACCATGGCTATGCCAATAGTCGCTGTAACGACCCGTTTCGTTGCCATCGCAACCATAATCATATACACGCAATCCAAAAGGGTCGATCCCCTCCTCTTCGAGGCAGCGGAGCTATTCAAGAAAGAAGAACATCAAGCTCTATGGAGGGTCAAGCTGCCGCTCCAGAAGTATGGTTTGGCTGCCGCAGTATCAGCCCT
>CAZZFH010000230.1:0-4437 GCA_964653295.1 uncultured Candidatus Bathyarchaeia archaeon
CCGCAATAGCGAATAGCATGATCCTGTTTTTTGGAGTAATTGGTCAGCTCGCTGGTGGAAGAGGCAGTGATAGGTATGGGAGCCAGAAAGTCTTGTTAGTAACTACTGCGGGAATGGTGGTGAGCCTTGGGTTATTGATGGTATTGCCCACGAGCATCGCAGTGCCCATTTTTGTTTTCCTCTATGGAATAGCTATGTTCGGTCATCAGCCTACGGTAACCAATCTGGTGAGTAAGTTGAGTCCAAGAAACATGATGGGTCTTGCCTATGGTGTGATGTTTTTCAGCGCCTTCGGGGTAGGCAGCATCAGTACATCTTTGACTGGTTGGCTGGCAGACACCTATAGTTTAACGGCGGCGTTCTGGGTGAACACCGGGTTATCAGTTGTTTTATTGTTGATAAGCGTGGTAATCTATCTGAGAATCAAGGAGTAACCCGGGTCAGATAACTCAAGACCCCAATCATGGTCTTGGCGTCCTCTATCTCGTTGATCTCTATCTTCTCAAGAACCTCACTGATACTATACCTCTGTACAACGATATCCTCATCATCCTCAGGACTAGACTCGATCTGGGTCAGCCCCTCGGCGAGGTAGAAGTATAGTATCTCGTCGCTGTATCCGGGTACCATATAGCATTGAAATAGCCTGCTCCATGCACTTGCAGCGTAGCTTGTCTCTTCTTGGAGTTCACGGACTGCACACTGGTATGGGTCTTCGCCTTCCTCCAGTGTACCAGCGGGTATCTCAAGTAGATACTTTCCAGTAGCATACCTGTATTGTTTGATGAGTATTATCTCGTCCTCGTCTACTGCGATTATAGCTACTGCACCCGGGTGTTTGACTATGTTTCTATCGGTTTCCCTTCCATTGGGTAGCCTTACTTTGTCGTGGTAGAAGCTGAAGCTCTTGCCTTTCTGGATTAATTCGCTTGAGATGGTCTCTTCCATGCAGAAAAAGCCAAGTGGATAGGATAAAAGGGTTAGTAGTGACTCTTGCACCAATAATTCTCTGTGAGGTCGAAGAGGCTTGATGAGTCTACCCTTCCAAGGGCTAGTTCGAGCTGTTCTTGGGCGTCCTCCATTATCTTGTACTCGTCCACGGTCTTTACCTCGCGTCCCTGCATCAATATCTCACCATCTACGATGACAGTGTCCACATCGTTACCGTTGGCGAAGTAGGTTACCTTGTCCACAGGCATATTCAACGGATAGAAATGAGGCTTATTCAAGTCAACTAGTACGATGTCAGCCTTCTTACCCTTCTCTAGGCTGCCTAGCTGGTTGTCCAGTCTGAATGCCTTGGCGCCATCAATGGTAGTCATTTCCAGTATCTTGCCTGGTGGAAGGTATCCGCTGTCCCTGAAGTGACGCCCGTGGTACCGCTTGCACTGGAACATGTGCCTGAACATATCGAAGCTACGATCGGGGGCACCTGCGTCGCTAGCCATGACAACGTTGGCTCCTGCTTCTATGAGTTCTGGTACTGGGCATCTTCCTATCATGCTTGCGACTGCGCTTGGGCTGTGAGATATGTTGGTGCCTGTTTCTGCGCAGAGCTTGATCTCTTCTTCCAGTAGCTCTGTTGAATGGTTGTAGACGCATTCTGGTCCAGACATGTCCAGTTCCTCGTGGCAGAACTTGATGGTGCTCGTGTTGTGCCCATCCATGGTTAGCATCAGATCATGCTTTCTTCGCAACGTATTGGCTAATCCAGCGACGTATTTGAGGTGCTCAAGCTCCTTTCCTACTATGGGATTCCGTTCTGGGTGGGGTGTGGGGAACATCATGGCGATATTGATTCTTCCGTTTCCTCGTCCATGGTTCTTGTGTATGATCTCTTCGCAGACCTCAAGCTGTTTCTCGACGGATACAGTGTACTCGCGTTTCTCTTCTCCATGCCACTCAGCGAAACGGTTAGGGTATGGTGGTCGCCTTGGTCCAACAGCTAGGAATGTTCTTATGCCTATTTTCTCGGTCTCATCACAGTGCTTTGCAGCGTACTTGGGGTCGTCTACTCGCATGATGCTGTCCCCACCGCCGAAGAAAGTGATACCAGAGGTTGTGCCGAATTTAAGGCGCTCAAGGTTTAGTAGTGCTGCGTCTGCTGCCCAGTATTCTTCTGTGGAGCCCTCAGCGTAGATGTCGTTGCAGGCTTTGTACCATGTTTCGTTGTGCATGCCAAGGGTTCTTAGAAGGCTGTGTCCTGCGTGGGCGTGTCCATCGAAGAGCCCGGGTAGGACAGCCATCTTCTTTGCGTCGATGATGATGTCAGCGTCGTATGCCTTCTCCAATGTACTGGTCTTGTCTACATCGAGTATCCTGTCTTTCTCTATGGCTATTGCACCGTCCATGAGTACTCTTCGGTCCTTGTCCACTGTGATGACCATACCGTTCTTGATGAGAATATTAGCCAAATTAATCAGAGAATAATTGGAGGTAACAGGGTAAATATTATGCGATTAAAAAAGGGGATATTACTTACATTGGTGGAAAACTTGAAGCATACTTCAATATTTTATCTTTTGAAAGACCGAGTTCATGCATCATAATTGAAACAATTAAGACTCTCAACTTCCGAGTGTATGGAATCAATTCAGAAATCTGTAAAACCTTCTCACTTGATTCGTTATAATGAGTATACCAGTTCCTATTATCAGAAATTGTTTTGATAAATTCCTTCTCGTCTTTTGTTATTGCTGGAATTAAATAGTCAAACATCTGGAAAATTCTCTCTAGTTTTACACGTAATGAATTTTTCTTCGGTAAATACGTTTCAAGTCCTTGAGCTAACGCAAGAAATTCGGAAACAGGATACATCTCATATTCATAAAGACTTGAAAAAAAAGTTCATACAAAGGAGCGTGCGTTTCAACGAACCTAAACCAATTATCAAGAGTTGTACCTAAATCGGATTTAACCCAATCATATTCAATATTAATAGCATATTGATATTGACCTGTTGTCCTAGTGGAAAATTTTGATGTTATTAGAGTGGTATTTTTTAAATATCCTTTTTTAATATATTCCTCGGGAATCTCATTTTCATTATATTGAGTATTTGCATTGAATTCAATCACTGATATATTTTGACCCATAGCAAGAGAAAAGAAATTTTTCAAATGCTTAACGAAATCAAGAATAGTTTCAAGATTAAACCATCCCTTCAGATCGACCTCAATCCTAGCATTAACACCAATATGTTCGAATTTATACAACCAACTTGTGTAACCCAGATTGAATGTAAAGTATATTGTGTATTTTTCAAGATCGTATTTCATTAATTCAGGATTTTTATATTCGATTACAAAACGTTCTCTATCGTCAGGATCATCCCATTTGGTCTTGAACGGATTTAGTTCCATCCAATTTTCTAAAAAATCAAATCGTAAAAAAAGACTATTAAATAGAATGCTGGCTTCAGTAAAAAAATGATGTCCAAAAAAGACATGATTCACTTTAAATTCGGTCTCTGAATAGTAGTTTCCCGAGGAATAGCCACTAGAGAAGTTACATTCAAACAATGTAATTTTTTTACCCTCACTTGATAAACCGTGGACAAATTTTGTATTCTTGATACTTCTCTTCGTTATCTCGTCTTGGAAAAAACCATGTAACTTCAAGTAAATTTGGTCATCAACAAATCTGAGTACTCCCGATTGGATGTCATTAGGATTATCAATGATCCACCAATTTCCTTGAACATCTTGCATGGAAGTTAATTTCATTATATTAAATTAAATATTTGTTTAACACTCACTCTTATTTAAATTAGTTAATTAAAAAGTAGGATTAAGCAAAGCAATAGGCACTCCATCTTGATAGTAAACTCGTGGTGTGTTCATGTGCAGATGATTCAATAATGAGTACACCATCCATCCAGCGGTTTCAGCGGTTTTGGATAACGTATTCTCGCCTACACGTCCTATGATCTCAACTACTGTTCCCTTCTCAGCATCAACACCATCAAGATCAACGAGGTAGTGGTTGAGACTAACAGAGCCGAGACTGGACTTGTACTTACCATCAACCAATATCCTGCCGACATTAGCCATCTCACGTGGGATACCATCATAGAAACCAGCGTGGATCGTGCCGATCCTCATATCCTTGGGGGTGATGAACTTACCCCAATAGGTCACACCCTCACCCCTTCCAACAGTCTTGACGTACTCGATCCTCGCCTTGAAGCTGAGAACCTGTCTCAGGTCTACTGGTGCTGAGAGGTCCTTCTTCTCAGGATAGACGCCATAGAGGCTCATGCCGGGTCGTACCATGTCTAACCATCCCTCTGGGTTGTGGAACGTGGAGTCGGTACTGGACATGCTCTTGATAGGGATCTCGATCCCTTTCTCTTTGAGCTTCTCATCGACCGCGAGTAGCTTCGCAAGCATCTTGGGGTCCTCTTGGTTCTGCTGGAATGTAGAAAATGTCCCAAGA
>CAZZFH010000231.1:0-4405 GCA_964653295.1 uncultured Candidatus Bathyarchaeia archaeon
TCCTAGGTTTACTGCTTATCGCGGTTATCATGTTCCGTCCAAACGGCTTGATCCCCGAGAAGCTGCTATACATCCCTGGAGTCAACTACACTATGATGGTGCAAGAGGAAGTCGATGTAGACTGGAGAGGCACCACACAGGTAAAGAGAGGATTCAGCTCTGGAATACAGGGCATCTTCAATGTACTTGGTGGAAAGAAAGGAAAGGAGGAGAAAGAGTAAATGGATACAGATATTATTCTCTTCTGGGTCATGATCGCCCTCTGGGTTATCATGCCTGCCTTCATCGTTTACGAGGAAATCCAAGAGAGGAAAGCACTCAAGTTAGCTGACGAATCCTCTCAGCGGATGCAAGCTGAAAAAAGAGCGGAATAATTCCCCATTTTTTTATTATTTCTGGTTAAAATAAATAAGTTAGATTATAAAAGAGAGTTTACTCTGTTGTCAGAGTATACAAGACGCCAACTTCAGCTAACGCAGCGTCAACCTTAGCAATCAAATCCTCAATCTTAGCAATCGATGGCTTGCTTGTCCACTCGAAAACAAAGTCATAATCACCAAGAGTCATGGATGCATCGCTGAGGATCTTCTCAGGCTCATAACAGTCCGTGTAGGTCTTCTGCATATTCTTCAGATATGCATTCCAATCATTCTTGTCGCTCTGAAGCCTTGTTGGATAAGGCACACATTTGTGGCTGAACTTTACCTCTGTCTTATTGGACATATCTACGGCTACACCCTCAAGAACCTTGATTGCCTTGAGTAATGGAGGACCATAGATCCTGACATAGCTCTTTACCATTGTTATCGAGTGCTAAAAAGGGAATGATGGTGTAAAAAGGCTTTCCACAAAATGTATTATAATTATAGTATTACTCGTCTTTTTCAGCGATTCTCTTCATTAAAATCTTATATTTACGATACTTGTCATCCATGCTAAATTTTGCTGGATGCGGCGAAATAGCGTCTCCTCCACATTTTGGACAAGTATCTTTGAAGGTATATATTTCGCAGCTTGTGCATTTTCGAAGGAGCCAGACCAAGCCTAGTCCCTCGTATAGTTAAAGGAGCCTTCTATTTTCTCCCAGTTATCACGGATACTGGACACTGTCTTGTCTAACGCAAGCTCTGCCTTCTTATAATCATCGGCAGTAAGCTCAATCCTATACTTGGGGGCTCCAAGCGTGGTGATATTGATGCTTGAATCATATTCATCAGCCACCTCGGATGCATCAACGAAGGCGATCTTGATATCCTCGACGCCAGCATTGCTAAGACTGGTCATCTCGATGACCCCCTGAATAGTGACGCCCTTGAAAACTATCTTTTCTTTGGCGATTTCGCTCAGAACAGTTGCAGCTTTCTCACTGACACCTGACTCAAGTAGGGCAGATACCCCGTTTTTGGATGATGTCTCAAGACCCTCATAGAGGCTGCCAAAGTGTTCCACGATCTTGCTACCCTCAGAATTATAGAGAGATTCAATATCCGTGTTCAAATCATGGGCTGCCTGTGTCAACAGGGTCTCGGCTTTTCTAGCCTTTTTCCATTCCTCAAGTTTCTTGCGTTTCTCGTCTTTGCTTACTCTTCTTAGGCTGAGGTCTACTTGCTCCTTGCTTTGATCGGTTCTGAGTACTTGTAGGACTACTTTCTGGCCGGGTCTGACGTGGTTTCTTATGTTTCTAACCCATCTGCTACTGATCTCGCTGATATGCAGTAGACCTTCCTTTCCACCGAACTCATCCAGTCCAACATAGGCACCATAGGATTCAACACGTTTGACCGTCGCGATAACAACATAGCCAATTTCTGGCCACTCAGGTAGTCCTAAACTCATAAAATCACCCTAATACAGCGATAACAGCGCCGTTTATCTTTGCTTTTCCACCAGTTGGTTCAGCGAGTATCTCGCCACAGGTCTGGCACTCTACGTGAGTGCTGCTGTGACTGAAGACAATCTGCTCAGACTCGCAGCTAATACAACGTACCCTTAGGAACCTGCTTGTTGGTCTAGGTATAAGGTGTTCCCATTCAGCCATCTTATACTACCTCCAGTTTTTTGAGACGCATTCCTTTGCGCATCATCTGTCTGCTGCATTCCTTGCATTTGAGAACCAGTGTTTGTTTCTTTGAGACCTTTGCCTGATTGTGTTGCTCAGGGAACTTTTGGCCACCGTATCCTTTCTTACGGGAGGCCTGCCTTCTCTCACCCTTTTTAGCGCCTTTACGTTTCCCGGCCTTGTAGATGCTGACCGTGAAGTCTGTGTGCGTCTTGCACTTGGGGCAGTAAGTCCTCATGGTCTTGGGTACTTTCATTGTTATTCTCCACCAGCTTACACTTGCCTCTCCTTATTAGGTTTAACTCTTCAGGAGGGTACGCAGATTATAGCGTGGCTGGGTATAAATGGTATGGTTAAGCCTCGGCATCGACTGTTTTAGCTATACCTCGTTTAATAAGGTTCTCAGCGTTCTGACGGGGGATGGTAGCAAGCTCCTCTGGCTGGAACGGTCCATACGCCTTCATATCGATGCCCATGATGGCGGGGAGTGGCTGAAGAAACCTCACCAGTACTAGCTCAGTGTCTTTTTCACCAATCTTTGGTGGCGGGGTGGGTTCTTTCACGGGAGGCGAGACCCTTGGCTGGGGCGGGGGCTGTTTCTGGGGTACAGGGATATCAGAGCCTTGCCTGTAACTTGTGATGAGTTGACGTAGGCTGCTGTGTAGTTTCTGCTCCTCTGGGGTCATAGCTTGAGCGTTTACAGGGAGCCCATTGACCTCGCTCTTGATTATCTTGTCTAGGCGGGTCTCTGTGAGTTCGCGGAGCATTTGATTCGCGTATCTTCGCTCGGTCTGGGTCAGGTTCCCGGATAATGTATCGGGGTTTACGGTGGTCTTGTTGAGTTGGTTTACATAGTTTTTCATTTCGTGGAGGAAGTCGTCTGGTATGTTCTGGAGTTCTTGATGTTTGGTCTCGTTTTCCCATGCCTGGTGGAGTTTGGTATATCGTGTTCTCATGGTTTTACTCGTGCTCCTTTCTTGCATAGGAAGAATAGCGCTGCTTCCAAGGGTAGCGTGGCTTCCTCTTCATCATATGGACCATACAACGTGTCCAGTATTTTGATTTTCGGCGCATGCCGGAACTCCAACTCCACAGGATCACCCTGTAGTATGGCAGAACGCATTAAAGGGTCATAACTAGGAAGCTGCCCATAGGGGATTGTCTGTACCTGCCAACCAGTCTTTCCATGCAGGGTATTCGGCATCCTGATGAGCCTATGAATATCAGTGGTAACCACGGTATCAATCTCTGATGCCTGTAGCTTCAACGCCTCTGCGAGCAACTTGTCTAGGCTCTTGGGATCGATTAATGGGGTAACATTGCTTGGGTGCTTGGTGACCAGAGTATCTAGGATCTGATCCCTGCTATTCAGGATGTTTGAGGTGGCGTTTCTACCCAGTTTCAGGGATTTTATCTCTTTCTCAGATGTGGCGCTCAGATAATCATAGATAGCCCGCCCTGTTCTTCCACGCCAGCCGCCTTCCGCGAAGGTTGATCTGGGTCCACGGTTTCTTCTGCTAAAGCCTTGATATTCTGCTTCTAAGCCGGTTCCCATGATGTAGTCTACTATCTCTCGTCGTGAGTTTTGATCCAGTGGCTTGAACTCATCGCCATGGACGTGAACATGGTATCCACGGTTTCCGCTGAAGTTGGTTATCAGGTTCTCTATTTCTACACCGAAATCTGTTATCAGTATATCCGTTAGCTTCTGGGTCTCATATTTTGCTGCCTGAAGACAGCGTTCACAGAGCCATGTCTCGGTCTCGAACTGTGCTTTTCCGCATTTGCATATCTCTGGTGGGTGTCCTGTGCCTTTCTCGTCGCAGTTTCTGCACCACCATTTATCGTGTTCTTTCTGGCATGGGAGATCGAAGTGGTCTGCATCGATATCAAACACAAGGTCGGCCCCCAGCCAGCCCTTCTGACTCATATCAGCTGTAGGATCCTCATAGTAGCTACTACTATGGTATGAGTGCATGGGGACATTGTTTCTGAAGTATCTATGAAGCTCTTTTTCTGTTGGTAGGGCGAGGTGGCGATGCATGCCCCTGCCGTGGAAGGTTATGAAGGCGAACTCCCGTTTCTCTATCTCGATTGGGGCTGGGATGGAGCTACTGTTTTTGCGGTACCATCTCTGGAATTGCTCAGCTACAAAATCTGGGCTTCCCCACGGCTCTTCCATGTATCTCAATTAGGGTGTAGTGGTATAAATCTGGTTACCGCTTTGGATAGGTTGCGTAACGGCATTTACTGCATGCAGGCTTATTGTATCGGACCACGTTTTCATAATGTTTGCAGTAGTGTAGCCCTACTTCTTTGAGCTTCTGCTTGTGTTCCTCGGTATGC
>CAZZFH010000232.1:0-4390 GCA_964653295.1 uncultured Candidatus Bathyarchaeia archaeon
CTGAGATTTAGGACTAATTTTAAGTTTATGAATACGATATTCTACTCTAATTCCTATGTCTCTTACTCCATTTTCAAAAAAAGTTGCGGAGTCTCTTCTTGTCAAGTGTAATAGAAGGTGCTGTATTTGTCATGAGAAGGCTGGAACCAAGATGGAGATTCATCACATTGATCCAGAAGGAGGTAATGATGAAGACAATGGGATACCTTTGTGTTCTCATAGATTATTATTCCTCTACTGATCAGTAGTACCCCTATTCCCACTGAGAATACGGGCCACCATAGTTGCTCGCTTATGAGACTCATTTCTTTGAGGAAGAAGGACCATCCACGCCATGAGACTAGTATGCCCCCGGAAACCTATTCCTCGATGATTGAACGGCTCTCTGCGCGTGCGCTCTCTCATCTATTTACTAACATATGTATCCACGGGCGATAGTTAAACCCCCGGATGATATTCTAATAGGTTTCTATTCTTCGCCCTTCGATTAACGCCATCGCGATCTTACGACGCGCAGACTGCAAAAGCCTCCATACCGTTCCCCTACTTGTACCCATTCTCTCCCCAGCCTCCAGCTGGTTCAGATCCTCGATATCAATTAACATGATTACCTCAAGCTCTGCTGGCTCTATGTGAACAGGCTCCAAGCTGTTCAAAGGCTCCGGGATGAACGCCTTGATGCCTGTGTTGTGACTGATCATTACCGGGTGAGGCATCCTTCCGAATCTTCCCCTTCTACGTCTTCCACGCATCATATACCATTATGTGATATTGCACAATATTTATATATTTCTGTGTTAATACACATAATGAAAATGTGCATAAGCACATAAAGGAGAAAATGAAAATATGGGATATAGAGCAAGAGGCTACGGTTATGGGAGAGGCTTTGGAAGAGGCTACGGTTATGGTAGAGGGTATGGTAGAGGTTATGGGTATGGGGCAGGATACGCATATACGGGTGACCCGTCCAGATGCGCAAGGTTCCCTTGGCTACAAAGATGGTGGTGGGATAACCCCGATTATGGTGCAGCCGTACCAGGTATACCACCGGTACCCACTTCTGACCAGGAGAAACAGTTCCTAGTTGACCAAGTCAAATACATGGAGCAAGAGCTTTCCGATATGAAGAAACGACTCGAAGAAGTGTCCTCCAAACAGGAGACATCATAACCTTAACCCTTTTTTTAAGTGATAACATGAAAATCGCTTTCCCAACGGAGGGTCACAGGAAGCTAAACGATAGAGTAGCAACGACGTTTTCACGCGCTCCCACGTTTACCATAGTAACCATTGAAGACGGGAAAGCCCAGAATTCTATCGTGATCGATAACCAGGCAGCGTCCCATGAACAGGGGGCAGGACCTCTGGCGGTGAGTACACTCAAGGATCATGGTGTCACAGTCCTAATCGCAGGTGACGTAGGTCCAGGTGCCGCTACGATCCTAGAGGCGTTGGGAATCAAGGTTTACTCAACCGAAGCCGGGAAAAAAGTTAAAAACGTGTTAACTGAGTGGCTTGATCAAACGGATTTTACAGTAGACGGTGAGAAGAAGTGAATACCTCAACAAAATATCCATCATGTCCAAAATGTGACGGAATATTGTACCCCACATTTGATCATCAAACCAAAAAAAATTACGGAAAATGTCATTCCTGTGGTTATGATACCAGAAAAAAGGAATGACAGCGTAAATCTAGATCAAATAAACAATTTTTATCTCAAAGTATAATCCTTGATTCTATTCATAACTGTCTGTAAAACACTTCATGAGATAGGCTTCAATAGAGAATTATCTAAGTAACGGGCAACATTTTTTTCCCACATTTAGGACACCTTGTGTCTAAACAAGGAACACCCCTAACATGTGTAACCTTGGACCCACAGTCAGGACAGACACATTCTCTAGGACCACCTGCTCTCTGCCGGCTAGCGCCCCTACCTTGACCATAACCTCTCGCGCTCATTTATCTCACCAAACAAAAAAACATACAACCCTTAAAAATAATTGCCCAAAATAATCTAAATTATTTACAAGTTGGAGTAGCGTCTTTCTGATGTTCTTATCTTGGTCCTTCAGTTTTAGGCTCGTCAGATACACTTGACAATAGAATAAAGTTAATCGCATTAACCGGTTATACGGTAACCATGTACAGCAGGGTTCCTACAGCCAACGAGAACAACGTTGTGAATACCTGCACATACACCGTGTCCTTTATTGAGTGAGAAAGCAGAGGAAGCAACCCATGCCCATCCTGCGACAGCGTGCTAACGAGGAGCACAGGAAATGGAATCAAACCCCTAGAGTATAGAATAACAAACACCATGTGTGGCCCCGACTCAGGGATCACCCCAAGGAGAGCAGCGAAAACCATCAACACCAGAACCGACATCCCTGAAACAAATGAGGCGAAATCAAAGCCAAGGATCAACGCGTCGATAATAGTCAGTGGGATAAAAATCCAGAGAAACAAACGAGGCACATGCTCAAGAATGATATGATTAATCACATGTTCTCTCAGAAACCCGTTTTCTTGACCTCTATCCCTTTCGTTAAAGTCACAGATTTGGTCAAACTCGAGATGCAAATACCCGGCGATTTTTTCAGCCATTAAACCGCCTAATATACCCAAGACAACCGTAGCCATGATGATTTTTAAGGTAGCATCTGGGATCAACGCCAACATTATAAACGCTTCATCGCCCGCGGTAGACAGCATGACCGCTGTGAGAGCCCCGAACCCGACTGTGCCATGTATGTAAAGGGAAACTATGAGGAACGCGTCCATACACCCCGGCACAGCACCGAGGAGAGAAGCAAAAACGATTTGAACCAAGGGCCTATTAGTAATAATTGACTTGATCTTATCGTTGTACCTCTGCTCAATGTAACCTATTATACTCATCAGCACGGTAACCATGACCACTATCTTCAGGGTCAGGCGCAGATCAGCTACAGCCAGGTTTATGAGATCTGAATATTCGATATTCATTCGCTCTTGTCTCCTTTCAATATCTCAAGTGACTTCGTCAATGGTCCAGCCATACAATATGGGATCCCCATCACAAGCTGGTTATCGTCTATGCCCCCGTGTTCTCTAGAGTCATCACAGCCAAATGACACTGCGATACGTTGAGAGAGATACGATGTGACCGCGCATCCTCCACAAACTGGCACCACGCTGGGTACAGTCAGATCAATTGGATGATGGTACATTTTTTGATATGCTTGTACTACCTGCATGAATTGAACGGGCTTCAGGTACAGGATAAAAACATCTGGAGAAAAATCGTTAACTGAAAGTGTAACCGATGAAGGGGCTCCTGTGATCCTAGGCACGTCAATTAACGCTTTTTTTGCTTCTTCTCTAGTATCGAACCTCTTCGCGTCTACGAGGTTATCTATTGTTTCATTTAGGGTTTCTATAATCTCGAAGCCGAGAACATATTTTGCGGCAGCACAGCTTAGCGTATCCTTAGTCAGCTGTAGATTCGTTGATGTGTCTTTTACTATTTTGACTGCTTGGCAGAACCTTACTGGCTCGTGTGGCGTGGCGTAATCTTTGTTAGAGGAATCTTCGAAGTGGAATTTTACTCCTACTGGTATTGAGTGTAATTTTTCTTGAAGTGTCTCGACGATTTGTTTATCTTCCTTTTTAGTGTTTTCCTTGTTAGTGTACTGGGAAAACCCCGTTTTTTTTTCCGACAAGTTTGCGTCTTGTAAAATCGTTTATATCACTCTTCGTTTAACAATCGGATTTATGTTCATATACACACATTGAATATTGTAAAAGTGTTCAATTTAAAGATGGTGAAAGAACCCAACTCAATATGCTTAGAGCATTAAAAAAAGGGTAAGGAAAAATATGCCATCAACTTAGACAGAGATTTCAGAGGATGGGGGAACCCACAGCGCGCGGGGTATCAGTGAGACTCACTGATCCCATTTCCGCACCCTCCAAAGCACGTGCGGTTTAACTCCGATGCTCTGTCCTATGTGCCTCGATGGAACTGGACCATAAGCGATCATGACACCTACATCCACCTAAAAATATCATTTTTCCATATATCTACGCCAATGGGGCAGCGGGTTTCTTAGCTGCCATCTCTCGAATAAATGCTCCGAGCAAATCTTTAAGTTTATAGACTCTAATTGGAATGAATGGTTTATGCATTTTCTGGGTTGAATACATATGTGTTTGATAAAAGTTTACATGGAAAAAGGGGACAGTAAAGAACTAATCGCAGAAGATATTGCCCTCGTAAGTAAGGATGGAGATAATATTATATTGCATAGTTTGTTCAAGGATATATCCGCAATAGAAGGTGTCGATATCTCCCTTATAGATACACTTAACTCCACTATGTTGATTAAATCCAAAACTTTAG
>CAZZFH010000233.1:0-3376 GCA_964653295.1 uncultured Candidatus Bathyarchaeia archaeon
CAGTAAAAAATACGAGTTCGACCCCTTCACTTACGAGATAAACCTGCTAACAAGAAATATATCCGAGCGCAAAAACCAGTACAACCCATATGAACAGATCAGAGTCGAAAAACAAACAAGACTCGAAACAATCAAAGAGCATCCGCAGAAGCCGATTCCAAAACAAACTGAGACCCCAAAAAAACTCAATACCCACGTTGAAAAAATAGAAAACAGAGGAACCCTATACAGACTCAACCAAAAACCCGAGGCGCCTCCAAGGAGCCCTGATGTAAGTAAGCACCTCAAAGAATTCAGACGATGGATCAATATGAACCAACTAGACCTCATCACCGTCAGAAAAATGGTCTCAATGGTAGAACAATACAAGCGCCACGAAGAACTAACCCCAGGCGAATACTATGAGAAACCAGAAGAAATAATCGAACTACAGGAATGGATCGAGGACCGAAACCTAGACTATCTCAAAGTAAGGATGATGCTGGCCATTATCGATCAACAGGAAGTAAATCTGAATAGAGAGATGGTCATTGCCCGTTAGTTTCTTGAGAAAAAAGAAGAATAAAGACCTACTCCTAGCCCTCTCATTATTCGCTATAATAATTATTTCATCTATCTACATGTACAACCTATTCTACATCAACTTTGCAAGAGCGGAGAAAAGAGTAGACTTCAAAATCTATCAAACCCAATACAAAAAAGATGAAGGCAAGATAATAATCTGGCTCGATCAAAACGGAACCATCCCCTGCACCAATGTAATGGTGACCGTCCATCCAGACCATGAGTGGAGCTTCGGTGAGGTAAACCCCGAGCAATTCCTAAGACTGGAATACTCGAAGCGCCTCAACACAACCAAGGATATCCCATTCTTTCAAGAAATTTTCGTTGAATACTTATATTTAGATGAAAATTTCGAAAAAAAGGATGATAAAATACTCTGGATAATCATCGATCACAACGATATATTATAATTCTCTATTCTAAATATCTTAGAAAACAAGTCCATATTCCCTTTATATGAAAAATATTAGATGCATATGGTTAAATTGAAGAAAACAGGTAAAATCGGGTCCTTCTTCAATAGGAAGAGCGTCAAATTAGGAATGCTCCTAATATCTGCGCTGCTTATTGCGACCACAAGCACAAACGTCTACTACGGTATACTACAAGGAAACACAATCGGCATAGTTGAGGCCAAAGTCCACTTCACAGCGGGCGACGACTCAACAGCAGCCGGGTACACACCAGGTCTAAACGAGACCTACTGTGTTCTATCCTTGAACGCATACCCCAACGTCACACTATACTATGAACAAGCAGTCAACGTAACAAACACCGATGCAGCGCCTCATGACATCAGGCTAAGGCACGTAACTATTACTCCAGCATCTGGAAATGAAGCTGTAGGAAACTTTACGCAGTTTGACTTCAAGCTGGTTGATGTCTCGGGAACGGTGCAGAGAACACTGACTTACACAACCACAGGAGATAATTGGACTACACCCGGTCCGACAGCGTACATAACGTTGCCGGCGAGCACCGAGTGGACCATACAAGTAGAGACAAAAGCAGCTGCAGGAGCAACGGCAGAAACCTGCTATCTTGAACTCGCTATAGATGTGATCGAGTAGCAGTAACTCTCCCCCCTATTGGAAAATGATGTGAAAGAGAATGGTACACGCCCCAGAGCTACTAATACTATACGCGCTAGATATGTTCCTAGTGCTAAGTATTATTACTGTCTTGTTTGACAATAGTTTCCCTCTGGCGGTGCCCTACTTCTTCCAAATATTATCTATTGCTGGTACAGGCCACATGTATGTAGGTCAGTTTTTCGACGAAATGTTCACTCTGGAGAGCAGATTCTGGTATAGTTTCTTCTATCTTGGAGCTATGATTCTATCAGGTTTCGCGATGTCAGCTTTTCTGCTTTTTGTTAAGAAGAGCTACGCGAAGGGATTGATGTTTTTTGGCTCCTTTTCATTACCCGCTGCGAGCTTCGGAGTCTACTTGATGACTTTCTATGATAACTACCAGACTACTCCATTTATCCTAAGATTGGTCAATGGAAACTGGCTCATAGCCTCTTTGTTAATTAGTATGTTAATCCTCATTCAGGGAACCAAGCTATTCTTAGACTCGGATCCCCGATTAAGTCGATACAAGATAAACATCAAACAATCGATCAAGGACCTAATAGACGAAGAAGAAGTGTATGTTGATGAGGATCAACAAGCTGAAAATGAAGACTACAACCCTGTAGATTACGTGCATGTTACTAAGCCAGCTGAACTCGAACAGGAAGATTACGAGTTCTAACACTCCTCCCCTTTTTTTTATTTTTATTATTTATTTTATACTAGTCTGTTTTATCAATGTGTAATTGCTGTTTTATTTGATTTCTTTTGCTTCTATGATACTGATTTCTACGATCTGTCTCGGCCAGACTCGTGTTCCTTTTGAGATACTTATATCGTTCTTGATCGTCACATCGTCTGCAATAATCGTGCCTGTGATCTTGACCCTATCCCCAATTGTGCAATTTGCTCCAATTATTGTGTCTGTGATCTCGTTTGTGTTCCCTATGCTGGTGTTCTCCCAGATTATGCTATCAAGTATCTTGCTTCCCATTCCAATCTTGACGCTGGGGTGTATTGAGCTGGCTCGTTCATTTTTTATTTGAAGAATCTTGTTCGCCTGTAAATAGTCGTCTGGGACACCTATGTCTATCCATTCCCCGTAGTACCTGTAGCCCCTGAGCTTGTTCTCTTCCGCAAGCTTTGGGAATATTTCTCTTTCCATTGAGACCTTTTTATCCGCTGGGATATAATCTAGAATTTCTGGGCTGAGGGCGTAGCAGCCTGCGTTTATCCAGTTGCTTGGCGCTTCCTCCTTGGTTGGTTTTTCTACGAACTCCTTTATGGCGTCGTTTGAACCAAATCTTACTACTCCAAATCGTGTAGGGTCTTTTACTTGCTTGAGGGTTAGGGTTGCTGTGGATTTATTGTTCTTGTGTTTGTTCATGAGTGCCCTGTAATCTATGAAGCTGAGTATGTCCCCGTTTAATACTAAGAAATCATCATCTCGTAGATGTTTCTGGGCGAGTTTCACTGGTCCACCTGTTCCGAGGGGTGTCTCTTCGAGGCTATAATGAAGTTTTATACCGTATTTCTCTTCTCCAAGGTGGTTCTCTATTGTATCTACTAGATTGTTTACTGCTAGTATTGCTTCTTTGCATCCTGCGTTTGAGAGGTTCTCGAGTAGGTAATCTATTATTGGCTTGTTTTGTAGCGGAAACAGGCATTTGGGTCTGCTTAGGCTTAGTGGGCGCAGTCTGGTGGCGAGTCCCCCTATTAGCAGTAGGGCTTTCAAT
>CAZZFH010000233.1:3386-4380 GCA_964653295.1 uncultured Candidatus Bathyarchaeia archaeon
AAAAAACAAAAATTTGCTTGGTCATTTAATTACACTTATTACAATTGCTATATGGGGGATGACATTTGTTTCTACGAAGCTCCTTTTAAAAAACCTTGATGTTGTGGAGATACTCTTTTTCAGGTTCTTGATCGCATATTTTGCCTTTGTCTATTTGGCTCTGGGAAGTTTGAGTGAATACATATTTATTTTCCAAGCGTCGTCTTTTTGTCTTGTTCGTGGATTTTATTCTTACTCATGCTTTACAGAATGCATAATTTTCAATTGATCCGATTTGTAGTTGAAAAAATAGGTAGATTATGGTGCCCCGTATAGGCTCTGGATGCCTTATGGTTTGGCGATTACTACGTTGCATTGATGACACAAATTAATGTATTTAAAAACCATGTTCCTTAAAAGCAAAATATTAAAGTGTTTACTGAAAATGCATCTTAAAACTCCAGATGAGACACATATACTTGTCGTGGAAGACGATAAGGAGATTCAAGAGCTGTATGGGTATTATCTGGAGGAATTAGGGTTCAATGTAGATGTGGCAAAAAATGGTGAGGATGCCATTGAGAAATCCAAGATTAATTCATATGATTTAGCAATTATTGATTATAGATTGCCCGGGGTTAACGGTAATATTGTAGCCACAGAAATTAATGAGAATAGTCCTGCTACTCACATCCTGTTTATCACTGGTTCTTACGATCTAGTCCATCAATTATCCTCAAAAGACTCAAAATATTATGTTTTGCTCAAACCAGTAAAAGTTGATGAAATAATTAAAACAATCAAAACAGCCCTAGTAGACCCTGAGGCTAAATTTCACCAACCCTCACAGGAATATACAGTAGTCGAATAAACAGCATTCAAGTAAAAAATGTGGGTTTATACTGTTCCTTCTTGCCAGCTTGTGAGATATTTCCGCTGTTCCTCAGTTAGTGAGTCTAGCTGGAATCCCATGGCTTCAAGTTTCAGCGAGGCAATCATATGATCTATGCTCTCT
>CAZZFH010000234.1:0-4345 GCA_964653295.1 uncultured Candidatus Bathyarchaeia archaeon
AACCGTGGTAGCCCTGAGAGCCCCAAGAGCATACCCGAGTTTTACGCTACCTTCATGAAGCCATCACTATATGCGTTAAAGAAGCTTGGTTTAGAGGCAACAATCCGTCAACCCAATGATATCTTGGTGGATGGGAAGAAGATCAGCGGTAATGGAGCCATTGGGATAGAGAAGGCGAACGTGCTTGCAGGCGACCTGTTACTGGATGCTCCTACGCATTTGATGTCTGAGATCATCAATGCACCAAGCGAGAAATTCAAGGACAAACTAGCCACATCCATGTCAGAGTGGATCACAAGCATCAGAACCCAGACCGGTGAAGAGACACCACGGGAATATGTTAAGCAACTGATAATAGAGGGCTTCAAGGAGGAGCTGGGCATCGAGCTTGAGCCCGGTGAGATGACTGAGAACGAGAAAAAGACACTGACGCGATTGGTGAAAGAGCGGAGAACAGAGGAATGGATCTATAGCAAGGACAATGATATGCTGATGAAAGCCAAACAAGAGTCAGTGGGAACCAAGGTACATGGCGGATTGGTGGTCTCTGAGTCGGTTCACAAGGCAGGCAAGATGATCAGGATACTACTGGTATCCAACGAGGATATCATCGAAGAAATTAGCATCAGTGGTGACTTCTTCACACAACCCTATACAGGAGCTATAGAAAAACTAGAAGAACACCTGAAAGGCGCCAAACTAGAGAAAGAAGCCTTGGCTATGAAGGTGAAAGAAGCTTATGAGTCCATCGGCTTGATGGTCTTCGGCGCCCAGCAGGAAGACTTCGTTGAAGCCATCCTCAAAGCAAGACACGAGACTGGCTAGTCTCTAACCACTTTTTCCCCAAGCTCAAAGAACTCTTTTTCACCCTTATAATAGGCATCTAGAGCATCTGGGAGATCATCAAGGTGTAGGCTCACCTGTTCCCAGCTGTCCCTGTCCCTGATGGTCAATATGTCCTCGTTCTTGGTCGAGTAGTCAACAGCCACAGCCAAGGGTACGCCTATCTCATCTACACGAGCATAACGCCTACCGATGCTTCCACCAGTATCATAGACCACCCAGAACCCCTTCTTGAGCAACAGGTCCCTGACCTCCTCGGCTTTCTCCTCGATACCATCCTTGGAGACCAGTGGGAATACTGCCACCTGATAGGGTGCCAGAGTCCTTGGGAAATGGAAAATATTTCGTTTAGCTTTCTCGTTTCGCTCATAATTGTTCTCCATGGTGAGGTAGACCAGCCGATCTAAGCCATAGCTGGGCTCTACCACGTGGGGTACAAACCTCGTACCATCCTCCCTAAGAACATCCATGCTCTGACCTGATGCCTCCTGATGGTTCTTGAGATCAAAATCTGTTCGGTAAGCACAGCCTGATGCCTCTATCCAGCCCCAAGTATCCAGTTTAACCTCATGATCATAAGTCTGAGAGCTGTAATGAGCCCGCTCATCAGGCAGATGCGCCCGGAATCTCTGAATATCATCTGGAACTCCTAGTGCTGTTATGAATTTCTGGCTCAAACCCATGAAGTAGCCCTGCCACTCTGTGAGAATCAAGCCTTGTTTTACTGCTTGCTCGACTGTGAGAATCTTGGGCTCCTTAACCTCTTGGGCAACCATATCCTCGGTATAGAGCCTGATCACTGTTTCCTTGACTTCATCATACCAAGGACACGCAGGATTCTCAGGGTCAAAGAATAGCTCTAACTCCATAATAGTAAACTCACGAAGCCTCAACATACCCCTGCGTGGACTGATCTCGTTACGCGCAACCTTACTGCTCTGGACCAGCGCGAAGGGCAGCTTCTCACGTGCATGAATAATACCCCGCTTGTAGTTGAGGAACATGGCTTGGGCTGTCTCTGGTCTAAGATAGCCTACTTCTCCACCTGTTGCACCGATCTCTGTCTTGAACATAGTCAGGAAAAGCTCTGGTTCATTGAGTTCTCCGCCACAGTGTGGGCACCGTATCTTGTGCTCCACCATCAAACGCTTGATGGCGTCTCCTCCCATGGCCTCCACGTTCTCCATCCCGGTCTTGTCCTCTATCAAATGGTCTGCCCTGAAACTGTTGCCACACTGACTGCACTCAGCAGAGTATTCCTTGAAGTTCTCAAGGTGCCCCGACGCCACAAAGACTCGTTCCGGGTTAATCACAGGAGCCTCTATCTCAAGGAACCCCTGCTTGCGAACGAAGTATTCCTTCCAGAGTTGCTCGACGTTGCGTTTTAACTTGGTTCCCAAGTCTCCGTAGGTGGTGAAACCGCTCATACCGCCATATATCTCGAAGCTAGGCCAGAAGAAGCCCCTTCTTTTCGCTATCTCTGCGATTGTATCGTATTTTGTCTTTGGAGCCATGGTTATCAGAACCATGGAACGAATTAGAGTTATAAAAAGTTGGGGATATTACTCGATGATTGGCCTGAACTTGTAGCCGTAATGGATGATGCCTTCCTTACCGTCTTCCTTTATTTTACGGAAAACTGCCTCCACCTTCAAACCAGACACAACTTCGTCTGGATCGATATCAACCACCTGACTCAGCAGTTTACATCCATCCTCAAGCTCGATCAATGCCACCACATAGGGCACATATTTCTCGAACCCAATCGGAGCATTGCTGATCACGGTCCATGTTACCACCTCGCCTCGTTCAGCCAGCTTGTATTTGTTGAACTCAGTCAAACCACACTTGCATACGGGTCTAGCTGGGAAATACTTGGCACCACACTGGGCACATTCTTCGCCCTCTAGCCTGTACCTTGGAACCTCGTTCCTCCAATAACGTGGGACACTCATTTACCAGCCCTCCTAAGCACATTAACAGCGCAAATCGATGCCATCCCACCCATATTCTGGGCAACACCAATCTTGGCGCCCTCAACCTGATGATCACCAGCCTTTCCCTGCAACTGCATAGTGATCTCTGCGAGTTGATAGATACCTGTGGCTCCCAGTGGGTTGCCTCGGGCCTTCAATCCACCGAAGGTGTTGATAGGGGTCTTTCCGTCCTTATCCACGTCACCATTATTGACCAGCTTGGTCCCCTCACCAGTCTTGGCTAGTCCAAGCCCCTCGATCCCAAGGATACCATTGATAGTATAATCATCCTGCACCTCAGCGAGACTTATCTTACTTGCCTTGATTCCAGCCATCTTGTAGGCTTTTGCCGCAGCAGTCTTGATTGCACTCATTTCGAGTGGATCGGGTCTCTGGGCGATACTCGTATAATCTGTACTCACCGCCGTCCCAGCGACCTCAACACCCTCATCATCGTATGGGACAAGAACCAAGGCAGCCGCTCCGTCTCCTATGCCTGAGCACTCCATCATGTGAATGGGATCAGCCTCCATCGGGCTAGCCATAGCCCTCGCGATGCTCATCTTGAATGGGTACTGGGCGTGCTTGCAGCCAACAGCGTGTTCGTGGCTCTTTACCGCCATCATACAGATCTCCTCTGGGGTCGCATAGAGATCCATGTAAAGCCTGTGTATCATGGCTGCGATACCAGTCTTGGTTACTCCTGTGTACGCTGTGTACTCTTGTTCCTCAGCCATAGCCAGACCCGTTGTAACAACCTCGGGTAGAATATCACTCATCTTCTCAACACCAGTAACCAGTACAGCGTCACTGTATCCACTAGCAACTGCCTGTACAGCCTCATGGAAAGCAACACCGCCACTGGCTGATCCAGCCTCAATACGGGTTGCCGGTAAACCCGGCTTTCCGAGAGTATCGATCAGGATGGCTGCGAGGTTGAGCTGGTCCTGCATGAAAGCTGAGCCCATGTTGCTGACATAGACCTTATCAAGTTCATCGACCCCCGCGTCTTTTACTGCCTTCAATGATGCCTCAGTGAATAAATCCTGTATTGATCGATCCCAGTATTCCTTGACTTTGATTAAACCGGTTCCGGCTATCTTCACTTTTCTCATTGGATTATCTGCCCCCTGTGGCGTAGATATGTGGAGTAATCCACGTACTTCTTATGCTCGATAAAGCTGGCAAGCTTGGGACCATCCCGTTTCTCAGTGATCGCATCCTGTACTGTGAAGATGAAGGCATCACTCCCACTGCCTGAACCATAGCTGACAGCGAAGATTTTGTCTTCAGGCTCAGCGATGTCTAGAGTAGCAGCGAGCCCAACTGGAGTACTACCAGCATAAGTATTACCAATCTTGGGGGATACCAACCCGGGTTCTATCTGATCCATCGAGAAGCCCAACATCCTAGCCGCGTTGATAGGGAACTTGGCGTTTGGCTGGTGGAAGACAGCCCACTTAAAGTCCTCTGGCTTGTAACCAGTCTCCTCAAGGAGTGCTTTACCGGCACCAGCGATGTGTTTG
>CAZZFH010000235.1:0-4345 GCA_964653295.1 uncultured Candidatus Bathyarchaeia archaeon
GCCTCCAAGAGCTTCCCCATGTTCCGTTTCATTAACTCGGCTTCTCCAAGAGCCATCAACTCCTCAGCCAGCTTTCTTGATTTGAACCGCTGCCCAGTTACCCCGTCTCCTTTCTGTAATGCGAGGAAGACCCATGCATTGGTGAAGTGTTGAATCATCATATCAACGGGAGCATAACGCCCCCGAATCTCCTCAGGCATCATTGAGGCTTCTTCCTCGGTCAACTCTGTAGGCTTCAATCTGTATCCGGGGGGAGCACCAACGTTGAGCGAGTTTACAGCGATGTTGTGATTCTTCAACTCCAAGGCGAGGCACTGGGTCAAGCCCTCCAAACCATACTTACCACTGCAATACGCTAGTTCAGCCATGAACCCAACCTCAGCCGACCTGCTGGTGATGTTTATGATGCTACCACCACCCTTCTCAGCCATCTTCTCGTAAAGATGCATAACAAGCATGAAAGGTGCCCTGAGGTTCACCGCGAGGGTTCTATCCCAGTCCAAGGGGGTTATCTGGTCTATGGTGAGCCATGGACTCGTCGCAGCGTTATTGACGAGAACATCCAAACCCCCAAGCGCTTCTACTAGGTTAACCAGAGCATAGATCGAGGTATCATCAGTGAGATCACATGGAAACGTCGAGACTTTTCCCCCCACAGCCTCTATGTAATGCTCTGTGTTCTGAAGCTCTGATACGGTTCTGGCTGTAGAGATAACATGCGCGCCCTCAGCTGCAAAAGCCACCGCCATTGACTGACCAAAACCCCTCCCCGAGCCCGTGACCAGAATATTCTTGCCTTTTAGACGGTCTCCCATACCCCAGTCTAAGTCTCTGGACATAAAAGCCATATCGAGGATAGACCCATCTCAGACTGGTATTAGATTTGTCAGACATTCTCAAAGTACAGGACATTGAGGCGCCCAAGGGCACCAAGGTGCATGGCTACCTCAATATAATGGAGAGACCAGCAGGCAAACACAAGGTCCCCATCACTCTAATCAATGGTAAAGGAGATGGCCCCACTATCGTTATCAACGGGGGAGAGCATGGCTCAGAGTACAATGGACCAGCAGGGGCAATTGCCCTAATGAAGGAGCTCAAGCCTGAGGATATCAATGGGAAGGTAATAATCGTGCCCATGGTGAACACCTTGGCCTTTGAGAGCAAGTGGATGCATGGAAACCCCATTGACTACAGGGACCTCACGGGTCACTATGTCGAGGAGATACCAAGGGGAGGCTCGGGTCACCCCAAGGTTACCTACTATGTAACATCTACCTTCTACAAGGAGGTGCTAGCTCAGGCTGATTACAGGATCAACCTGCATGGAGGAGATATGGAGGAGGACCTGATGACTGGTACAATGTACAGGCAGTCGGGTGACAAGGAGAAAGATGAGCTCAACTTGGCTCTCTGCAGGGCGTTTGGTTGGGAGTGGATCAGGGAGAGCAAGCCAAGGGCATCCAGTAATCCCATGAAGTTCCCCCTTACTGTGGGTACAGAGGCTGGGGGGATGGGTAGGTGTCAGAATGATATAGTTGCTGAGGTCATACGGGGCTGCAAGAATGTTATGAAGAAGCTTGGTATGATGCAGGGTGAACCCATCGTACCACCCAAGGCAAGGACCTATGAGCCATACCACCTCTACGCTGAACACGGCGGCTTCTTCATCAGCAATGTCAGGGCTGGTGACTTGGTTAAGGAGGGACAGCTACTGGGAGTCATCAAGGACTTGTTCGGAGAGACCCTAGAGGAGATCAAGGTGCCCACCGATGGTGTCATCCACATGGTTACTTGCCCAGCCATATGGGAGGGCGATGTGGTCTACGAGATAGGCAAGAACATCAAGGATATTGCCTAGTTCCATCTGTGTACTCTAAACCAGTCCTCAACGCATATATACTTCGATGAAAAACCACAATATGCGGGAAACCGCAAGGTGAGCCGAGTAAAACTGGTTGGTTCCTCAAGCTCGCCTTTTCTGATTACACCAGTTTTATCATAAAAAAATGCAAGTTTGATAACGCGCCGGTGCCGGAGTTTGGCCTAACGGTTTCGGTTCAGAGCCGAATGGAACCAACCAGTTCACATGGGTTCGAATCCCATCCGGCGCGTTATATACAGGTTGAGACAAGTACTCACCATGACTTTTGACCCTT
Organism: uncultured Candidatus Bathyarchaeia archaeon; assembly: GCA_964653295.1. Lineage (GTDB taxonomy): Archaea > Thermoproteota > Bathyarchaeia > TCS64 > TCS64 > RBG-16-57-9. Next base: position 2,160 of record CAZZFH010000235.1, read on the forward strand.
ACAAGGTGCCCAGGGGCACTAAGGAGTTTGGATATGTTCCTGTTGTCAACAACCTGCTTGTGGATGCAAAGGTGCCTGTGGGAGTTGTGAATGGTGTGAAGGACGGACCAACACTCATAGTGACAGGTGGTTTATACCCGACAGAGTACTGTGGCGTGGAGGCAGCCTCAAGGCTATATCAGCGAGTAGACCCTGAGAAGCTTAGAGGCAAATTCATCACCATACCAGTAATGAATATGCCTGCATTCCAGTGGCGCCTCAGATGGCTTAACCTCAGGAGCACGGGAAGCAGCCCCTTTGATGGCGTTGGTATAAACGGTGTCTTTCCCGGAGACCCAGAAGGGAGCCTAACCAGTCGAATCGCACACGCCAACTACCAGATACTCAGCAAGGCAGACTATCACGTGGATTTCAGAGGAGGCGACTTACCAGAGAGCCACTTGGTTCACACGATCCAGTTGAGGGTAGGAGAGAAGATCGATGAGACCACTGAGGCTATGGCTAAGGCTTTCGGTTTGGAGTATGTCCTTCCGGGTACCCCGGAGATTGGGCACACCAGCCCGGGAACCATGATCCATACATTGGTGGCTAATGGTGTCGCCAGTATCATTAGTGAGTCTGGTCTCGGGTTCAGGACCCAGCCACTGGAGGAATTCGTTGAGGACCATGTGAGGGGCACCGTGAACCTGTTAAAACACTTCAACATGTTGGATGGTGAACCTACCAAGCCCAAGAAGCAGCACTACTTGGATATGGAGTGGTTTGGTGTGATGGCGCCTGAGGCGGGAATTTTCGAGGCGAAGGTAGATTATGGGGATATCTTGTCTGAGGGACAGGTCATTGGGTTGATAAAGCACTTGGATGGTAGTGTCTTGGCTGAGGTTAAATCACCTATCGATGGCGTTGTTCATACCATGTATCCGGCTAGACTGGTATTCCCCGGTGAACGCCTGTACACATTGCTCAAGATAAGAGAAGCCACTGGTTGGTAACCCTCTCAATTTTTTGGGATTGATTTATAACCCATCAGCACTCCTCTGCGTCTACTATGCGGTACGAGTTCTACGCCTTACTAGCAGCAGTCAGCTTCGGGCTTAACGCGGTGCTGGTAAGAAAAGGAATGAAGGAAAGCACACCAGTAACCGCAACACTGACAGTCGCAGCTGTACAAGTCACCATTCTCAGTGTAATACTATTCTTCGATCTACCAGAACTCAACTGGACAGCTGTAATGTATTTTATTTTGGCTGGTTTCTTCGCTGCAATCTTGGGTAGAACGATGAATTATCTGAGCATAGACAAGCTTGGAGTCCCCATCAGCACCAGCCTTACAGGCACCAACCCGATCTTCGCGTTAATACTCGCAGTGTTATTTCTCGGTGAGAGTGTTTCCATCGCAACAGTGCTGGGTTCGTTACTAGTTGTTGTTGGGATCGCGTTGATGAGTGGATGGGGAGCAGAAAACAAGCTCAAGGCTAAAGACCTAGTGATACCACTAGCCTCAGCATTCTTCTACGCATGCAGTAGCGCGGTCCGTAAAGTTGGTTTAAACATACTCCCTGAGTCTGTTTTGGGAGCAGTGGTTGGGGCATTGACCAGCCTCATCGCCTACCCGATACTGTTGAGGGTGATGGGACGCAGCGGTGAGTTCAAGCTTAGCCGGAAAGCCTTACCTTGGCTCATTGGTGGTGGGATCGCTACGAGCACCGCTTGGATAGGCATGTTTACAGCCACTCAGATGGGTTCGGTCAGTGTGGTCTCAGCGATAATTGGTGTTAACCCGTTATTCGGTTTGATCCTCAGCGCAGTTATGCTCAGGGATACCGAGAAGATAACAAGACAGGTAGCGATAGGCTCAGTGTTGATAGTAGTAGCCGTGATAATTATAACCCTGTTCTAGCCTATTTTGCGTACACGTTCACGGGTATCGAGAAGCTTCATCAAGGTTTCCAATAAAGTATTGATCCTCGCAGGGTCCTTCTCTTGCTCAAGCATACTCTGAATCTCCTTGATCTTGTTCATCAGGGTCTGGTCTATGCTGCCTTGTTGAGCCATGCCCACGGTATCGGCGTCAGCGGGTACAACCACAACGGGTTTATTGCACATTGGACAAATCAAGCTGCCGTCCTGAAGTTTGAAGAGCGGGGTATTGCACTCTGGGCAGGTCTCGCTGAGCATTGTAGCTC
>CAZZFH010000236.1:0-4322 GCA_964653295.1 uncultured Candidatus Bathyarchaeia archaeon
AAATGGCATGACTGCACCACAGCGTCTACATGCTTTCTCATATCCTACGACTTTATCTGGGGCTACTATAGTCTTCTCGATCTTCTTCTCCGGTTCGATGTACTCGGTTTCCTCAGGCAGGAATCCTACTCCTCCCCCTACGATGGCTCCTACGAATAATCCTGGTAGGAGGGTTAGGGTGATATTTGAGACTATTTCGCTTATGGAGGAGACAGCTGCAATACTGGGTCCCGCTATTACATTTGATTTGAAGAAGCCATAAGCTACTAGGAATGATATCGCTCCAATGAATACTGCTATGCTCATGCTGATGTAGACGTATTTGCATCGTCCTTTGATGAGTTCTGTTAGGAATCCTGATACTGAGGCGCATATGAATCCGCATGCTATTACCATGAGTACGTATCCTGAGCTTTCTGGTAGGAAGTGAAGCACGATGTTAACTAGTGAGATTATGGTTACGAGTGTGAGAGCTGCGAATGGCACTATCCATAGTAAAGGTTGATCTATGTCATCGATAGTACGCACTGTGTCTCCCCCAGCATATGCATGCTTTGATTACCTGTTTTAGTTATGTTGTGATCTTTGTATTGTATTTATCAATATCAATGGTTTTACGTTGGTTATATTGCATGTATGTTACTCTCATAAGTTGAGGGTGTTAACAAAAAAATGTAAATAGTGTGAATATAAGACCATTAATATTGATATAATTAATAAACTCGTCATGTCAGGTTGTTAATAATATAAAAAAGAGTTAGTCTTCCTCTGCTTTTTCTTCCTCATCGTCTTCGTCGAAATCGAACTCAGTATCGAGATCGAGAGGTGTATCAAGAGGAACAGGTGGTGGCGTAGTGGCCATGGTATATCCAATCCATAACACGATGAAGAGAATCATATATACCGCAAGTATGACAGGAAGCTTGATGGCCCATTCAGCTGCAATAGGTAGCCAGTCAAAAAGCCATGCCAAGTATCCTACCATGATTGCGAGTGTTATGATCATAATTGTATAGCCAAGTGATTTATCATCCAATTCTAGTTCACTGGAATACAATGATACGTGTTCTTATTTTATTATTTTCCTAAGATTCCTGCTTTAATCTCCTTTGGTTTGATGAAATATTCCTTTATTACTTTTTAGAGTAGGAAAATTATGAATGGATTTATATGGAAGAACGGTATTTCTGACCATCGAAATTGATGATATCCGGTGACGATATTTGAATAATGTTTTTGTGAATAAACTTGGACGAGTAGCTATTGAGGATCAGCCTTTGGAGATTGTTGAGCGAAAAGGGCGGGGGCATCCAGATACTATTTGTGACTCAGTCATGAATCAGATCTCTATTGATCTGTCCAAAGAATACTTGAAGAAATTCGATATGGTACTTCACCACAACGTGGATAAGTGCCTCTTGGCTGCAGGTGTGGCTATCCCTGATTTCAAGGGGGGCAAGGTCATTGAGCCCATGAGGTTTGTGTTTGGAGACCGTGCCACTTTCAAGGTGGGCGATGAGGAGATTCCAGTAGATGATATCGCGGTAAAGAGTGCCGCGAATTGGTTAAAGGAGAATCTTAGATTCGTTGATCCTGAGAAGCATGTGGTTTATCAGAGTGAGATAAAGCCGGGGTCTATGGCTTTGGCTGATATCTTTGATAGAAAGGGCGAGTATCTTGGAGCCAATGATACTTCTGCCGCTGTTGGGTATGCTCCCTTTACACCCACTGAGCGGCTTATCTTGGATCTTGAGGATTATTTGAACTCGGCTGGGTTCAAGAAACGGTTCCCAGAGTCCGGTGAGGATATCAAGCTCATGGGGTTGAGGAAGCAGGATGACCTTAATGTCACTGTGGCTATGGCGATGGTTGACAGGTTCATTGAGAGTGAGGCTGATTACTTCAATAAACAGGATGAGATTCATGCTGCAATCCTTGAATTCGTTGACGCCAAGTATGGCTTCAAGGAGGTCTCAATCGATCTCAATCCTTTGGATGTAAGAGGCAGGGGAATCGATGGATTATACATGACAGTGGTTGGCACGAGCGCCGAGGCTGGAGACTCGGGGCAGGTAGGTAGAGGTAACAATGTTGTTGGAGTTATTCCCCTCAACCGTCCTATGAGTAGCGAAGCTGCTGCTGGTAAGAACCCTGTGAGTCATGTTGGTAAGATCTATAACGCGCTATGTTACAGGATCGCTGATCGTGTTATGGCTGATGTTAGTGGGGTGAAGGAGATCTATGTCTGGCTTCTGAGTCAGATAGGTAAGCCCATTAATGAGCCCAGTGTGGTTTCTGCTCAGCTTATTCCTGAGAATGGGGTTGAGATGAAGTCTGTATCCAAGCTTATCGATGAGGTTATTGCTGATGAGTTTGATCACTTGCACGAGTTCTGCAATGATTTGGCTATGGGCAAGATCACTCTCTGCTAAACTCTTTCCTAATTCCATTGTATCTTTTTGTTGTTAATTCTCTGAGGCTCATGCCTTGTTTTTTTGCTATCTTGGTGAGGGTCTTGTTTACACCTGAGCTATATTGGGCGGCTTTTTTTGGTCTATTGGCTAGTTTTTCTAGTATTCCTTGATTGATGGCTAGTTTTCTTAGTATTTTTTTTCTTGGTTCTTGTCTATTGTCTGGTAGTTTCTGGTTCAACGGTATGCCCAATCCGTATTCTATGAGGCTGGGGTGGGTGAATGGCAGTAGTAGCCTAATTTCTTGGTCGAGGCATGTCTTGGTGTCGCGGTGAAAGTTCTGTAGATAGCTATTGGCTATGTCAAGGTAGATGTCTTGGGATGGGTCTTCTCCCCTCAGATATTTGTCGAGGTATCTCATGTATCCTGCGAATAGCTCGTCTGCTCCGTTTCCGCTGTACATGGTGGTGTATCCGAGTTCATGGGTTTTCTTTGATGCCCAGTGGAATGGGTAGGCGATTCCTGTTTTTACTGGGTCGGGTTCCTCAATGCTGGTGATTATGGTGTCCAGTGTTTCCTCTACTTCTTCGGGTGTGTGGGTGTCTATGTGGAGTCGTAGGTCTAGGTAGTCGGCTGCTTCTTGGGCTATACTTTGTTCTGGCTGGTCTTCTAGTCCTGTCCAGATTAGCTCCAGTTTGACCTTGTTCTGTTGGAGATAGTAGGCTGTTAGTAGGCTGTCGATTCCCCCTGAGAACGCTACTGTTGCTTTTGGTGTCTTTTTGGCGTATTCTTCTGTGGTTCGGGTCATGGTTTCGTGTAGTTTTTCTGTCGTTGCTGGGGTGGGTTTCTGTTTTTTCAGTGTTTTTATCTGTGCTGTGGTGGTGTTTTTTGTTTGTAGTTTGATTATTTGCCCTGGTTTTAGTGGGGTGGGGTCTATGTTTATGCTCCAGAGCATTTTCTTGTTTGTGGCTATGGCTGCTTCGTCTTTGTTTTCTCCGTAATACAGAGGTATGGTGCCGATGTGGTCTATTCCTGCTATTATGCTGTCTTTTGTTACTGCTGTGATGGCGTATGCTCCAGTATGCTCTTTTATGAGAGTCTGGATGCCTTTTTCGGGGTTCTCTTTCAAGATGTCTGTAGCTGCTAGGCTGTCGGGTTCTTGAGTATCTAGGAGGATTCCATTGAAGATGAGTGAGTGGTCTCCTTGTTGGAGTGGCTCGGGTGGGTATTTTTCTGGGAAAATGTTCTTTGAGCCCAAAAGGACTGGATAGTTATGGGATGTGAATTCGGCTTTCCTACTTGTCTCTGTGTTTCTATAATCTGCTATCCCGTAGCTTTGGGCTGGTCTGGGGCTGGCTGCTTGCAGCATCCTGAGTATGGTTTTTGATGCGTCTTCTCCGTTTTTGTTTATGGCTGCGGCTATATACCCCATGTTGTATGTGGGTGTGGTGGGGGTTTTTGTGTCTTAGGTTCCTTGGAGTTCTTCGGCTTGTTCTAGTATAGTGTCTATTTGGTCTTCTGTGAGCATGGCGCCGTGTAGGAAGCTGCCTTTGCGTTTGTCGCCTGCTAGGAATGTCTCTTTGAGGGGTAGGGGTTTATGGAACCGTATTAGGGGTTTGAATGTGATGGCGCATCTCCATCCGTTTTCTTTGCAGTAGTGTTCTTCTTCGGGGGTCATCTCCCAGAGGATGACATTTCATTTTACCTGTAAATCTGGTAAAAAATCCTTTCTAAATATTAAAGAGAGTTTTTTTGTTTGAACTCTTCTGGGAAATTGTATGCGTTGAAGAATAGTGGCGTTCCAGAGAAGGACAGGGGGGATATTGGTCCGTAGCTCATAAAACTGTATTCTTTTTCTCTTAGACTGCTTTGGGGGTCTCGGAATCTTTGGTAGAGGTTCATTGATTCTCG
>CAZZFH010000237.1:0-4310 GCA_964653295.1 uncultured Candidatus Bathyarchaeia archaeon
ACCTTGTCTGCTTTTTCTGGTCCGTATTCGCCTCTGATGCCGCTGCTGATCTCCCAGCTGATGACCCATGCGTCCTTGTGGTGAGCGCCTATGGGGCTTGTCCCAAAGCTTAACGCCATCCCAGGGCAGTAGTGACAGTCGTATGCACTTACCTCTAAGCCCTTGACGTGAATAGCGAAATCAGGTGCTTCTCCTCCGATCTCTTTGGCTGCGGCTCTTGTGCCCTTGCCAAATAGCGCACCATGACCCTTCATATCCGCCATCTCGTAGAGTAGCTTCTTTGCTCCCTTGAAGTCACCGAACTTGAGGTCCATATCCACGAGTCCTTTCATCGCGCACTCCATGGCGAAGCCTATGCAGCTTCCTGCTCCGATGGTGTCCAAGCCTAGCTCGTCACATATCCTGTTCAATGTGCCTACTTGAGCCAAGTTGCCTATACCGATGTTGGGTCCTAGCATTGTTACGTTCTCGTAGTCAAGCTCTGATTCTATTCCCTCGCTGTCGATGATGGTGTTGCCGCAGATCATGTTGCAGTTGGGGCATCCACGCTGGGTTACTGTGGCTGCGTGTACTGCGTCGCCGTTGACGTTATTTATGTGCTCGAATTGTCCCTCGCTGAAGTTGCGTGTGGGTAATGCGCTTGCTGTCTGCATCATGTCTGCTGCCATCATGGTTCCTACTTTCTTCCAGTAGGGGAAGGCATCGAACTTGGGTATCTTATCGAAGCCTTCCTTACCTAGTTTCTTGAGTTCTTCTGGGTGGGCTGCCGGGACATCTTTTGAGCCGTTGAATATCACTGCTTTGAGGTGTTTACTCCCCATAACCGCTCCCATGCCGGGTCTTCCTCCAGCTCTGCCCTTCTGAGCAACAACGGTGGCTATGTTGCAGAGGTTCTCTCCACTCTGCCCTATGATAAGGACTCCAGTGGCTCCTCCATGCTTCTCCATTAACCAGTCTTCTGTAACGTAGCTGTCCTTGCCCCAGAGGTGGCTTGCGTCCAGTATCTCGACCTTGTCATCCACGACCGAAATGTAGACTGGTTTATCGGATTTTCCAGATACAACCACTGCGTCGAGTCCGCATTTACGCATATTGACCGCTGCGCGGGTCCCTAGGTTTCCATCACCATAGCCTCCTGTGAGGGGGCTCTTGGATGCTACTACCATCTTGCCGCTGTTGGGTACGCTGTATGCGGTGTATGGTCCTGCTGCGAATATGAGCATGTTTTCGGGTCCAAGGGGGTCTGCTCCCTTGGGTAGTTCGTCCCATAGGAGTTTTACTGCTAGTCCTCTTCCGCCGATGAAGCGTTTGGCTATGTCCTCAGTGTAGGTTGTTATTTTTGATGTTTTTTTGGTTAGATCTACTCTGAGGATTTTTCCATTCCATCCCTTCATTATGATCGGTATCTGGATAGTGTATCATGCTTAAGCCTTTTACCATCGATTAGCATCAGGGTGCATTTCGATGATATGGTTAGTATGAATAATAGATATTGGGGTTTCATGATCAGACATGAATAGAATTTATCTTTAGACTCATACAATATTAACTCGCTTCGGACATGGAGAAAGGAGCCCCGGGCTAGCCTTTGAGCTAGCCCAATTATCCACCAACAACAAAGGGCATTATAACAACATCGTCATCATCACAGAGCTTGGTCTGAACCCCATCCAGAAGCTCGATGTTCTTACCATTAATCATTATAGCTAGGTCTGGCCCACCAACCTTGAACTCCCCGAGATAGCCTCCCCTGCTGTGCCCTGTGCCGCGCTGTATCCGGTTTGTTAGTGATAGGACCGTAGAGTTATCTTCTAGCTCTATGTTGTGCTTTGAGCCTACTTGTTCTGATACGTCACCGAATAGGCGAACCTTGACCTTCATCAAAACAGAATCTACAGCGTATAGGATAAAAGTAACTCCCAAAAAGGGGGGGAGGGGGGGGTATACCCATCCCAGTCATTTATAAGGCTAAAAACTTGAACCCAGCCCTAAAATAGCTTATTTTAATGCCAAAAAAAGACAAAAAGCGATCAGGTAACCGGGAAATAACTACAAAAAACGCGTTGGTAACGAAGTACAAATATGCTTGTTACATGAAACAGTACCCAATACTTGGTTTTTGGAACTTATATTTCAGTACAGATTTAGATAGTGAAGCATTTAAAGCGGTACCATTCGAGACTTTTTAATGCAACATTTCTGTAGTCTTAAAGCCCTTTAATAATATCCTATGCCCCTATTCCTTAACATGTCAAAAAAAGCCATACAAGTCGATGCAAAAGATAACGTGGCAACCACCACGAGCATCGTCGAGGCAGGCGAGGAAGTAGAGGTATTGAGCCCCAACGGGGAGATCATCCTCAAGACCAAGCCAGTGGAGAAGATTATTTTCGGACACAAGATCGCGTTAAAGAACCTCAAAAAAGATGATGCGATCATCAAGTATGGTGAGGTAATCGGAGTCGCATCCAAACCCATCAAGATAGGAGAATGGGTTCACACTCAAAACGTCAACAGCGCCCGGATGCATACACCCGGAGAAGAGGTAAAGGGGATAACATCATGACAGAGTTCTACGGATACGAGAGACCAGACGGACAGATAGGCATCAGAAACCATCTATTAGTAATTGCACCCATCGACTGCAGCTATGAGCCAGCCAAAAAGATCGCAGAACAGGTGGATGGTGCAGTAGCCATCACTCAGACATATGGCTGTGGAAACGACAGCATGCTGGTACATAATCTGGCTGGAACAGCCTTGAATCCAAACGTAGCTGGTGTGCTTATTGTTGGTCTCGGCTGCGAGACCCTGACAGGCGAGATATTGATGGAAAAGATCAAGCCCAGCGGAAAACCAGTCTACAACATCACCATCCAAGAGGAAGGGGGAACCCTCAAGACCCATGAGAAGGGGGTCCGCATACTCCAAGAGATGAAACAAGAGAGCGCTCAACTGAGAAGAGAACCATCCCCAATGAGCAAGCTAACCCTAGCCGTTGAATGTGGGGGGAGCGACGCGACAAGCGGTCTTGCAGCCAACCCAGCGATAGGTGTTGCCGCTGACAAACTCATCGAGGAGGGGGGAACAGTGATGTTCGGCGAGACTCAGGAGATGTGTGGCACCCAGCATGTCTTGGCTAGGAGAGCAGTCAACAAGGAAACTGCAGACGCTATCTATGAGATAATTGAAAAACAGGAGGCTCGTCAGAGAGCCATGGGTGTGGATAGCAGGTGGATGAGCAAGGGAAACATCGATGGGGGATTAACCACAATCGAGGAAAAGAGTCTTGGAGCGGTACGCAAGGGCGGCACAAAACCCATCCAAGGCGTCCTATACAATAATTGGGAAAGATTTGATACCCCAACCAAGCCCGGATTATATTTGATGGATGGACCCGGCTGGGATGTACCGAGCGTCACCCATATGGTGGCTGCCGGGGCTCAGCTCGTGTGCTTCACAAGTGGTAGAGGTAGCACGACTGGGCACGCCATAGCGCCTGTGATAAAGATCACGGGAAACCCGAGGACCTTTGAGAATATGGGGGATAACATGGATATCAACGCTGGGACCATACTGGATGGGAGCGAGAGCCTCAACAGCGTAGGCAAACGAATCTATGATATGATCATAAAGACCGCAAACGGTAGACAGACCAAAGCAGAAGCCCTAGGCTACAATGACTATATCGTCTTTAAGCGCAGCAGGGAAGCAGAGCACCTTCTGGGTCACTGCTAACCCCCCTTTTTTCCTATTGGCGGGGTATTGGCTTGCTTTTGAGTAAGTATTGGCTCAGACATTAAATTAAGCTAACACTTCTTTTGGGCAATGACCCCCCTATTTGTATTAACAGCCTTCATAGTCGCCATGGGCTCCGGTTTCCTCGGAGCACTACTGGGTCTCGGCGGTGGAGTCGTCATGGTTCCCCTCCTCATATTCATTCTCGATGTACCAATCCACATAGCAGCGGGAGCAAGCATAGTGGCAGTAGTAGCCACAAGCAGCGTATCTGCTAGCGTCTATGTACGGGATGAGATCACAAACATGCGACTAGGGATGTTCCTAGAGATGGCGACCACATTAGGAGCAGTAACAGGGGCAAGCATAATGGTGGGCATAAGCGAGTCGGTCCTCCAGAGCATATTCGCTTTGAGCCTCCTATACGCGGCAGGCATAATGTGGTACCAGATGCGCAACACTGGCAGGAGCTGGATACCAAGAGAAAACGACTGGATAGCAAACAAACTACGCCTAAACGCCAGCTACTACGACTCGGCGCGAGACGAGACCATCAGCTACGGGGTAAGCCG
>CAZZFH010000238.1:0-4308 GCA_964653295.1 uncultured Candidatus Bathyarchaeia archaeon
GAGGCGTCCTCCACACGCAGGACACCTCCACTTCAACAGGGGTTTCCTCTCCCGGTCTCCCTCTACCATGTCGCTTCCCAAAGCGGGCATACAACCCACACCTTAAAAAGAGAGGCCCTCAAAAGGCGTAGCTCTCACGCGTGCACAGGGATTGAGTCCTCCATTGAACATTAATGACTTTAACCCCGATTATTATTGAATCCGCCTGCGCGCGTTGGGTCTTAGTTGGATTATGGACAGGTAATCTTAACACGTGGAGTACAGAACTGACATATTATGAATTTTTGGAAATATATCGCTCCACTGAATTTACTACAAATATTCATTTATAACTGAATGCGCGCGCGCAGATTTCGGAAAGTTTTGAACAGATAGGTGGAAAATTAAAAAAATAATAATAATGTCGTTCGCTAGGACTTTCGCGCTTGGATAGGCTGTAGGGAGTGTTGGCGCGAGCGAAAGGCCAAAGGTTAAGATCCTATTAACTTAATTTTAAGAGAATTATACATAGGAGGCATTGGATTTTGTTTGAACCATTCTGGGGCTTCATTCAAAGATTCTTTTTTATTCCATTTTCTTGGGATTCTCAACATACCTTCCAAGTTTGGCGATTGTATGAGTACTTGATCAGGACCGAGTAGAGTTCTAGCTTCATTTATGTTAGCTAATGTATCTGGATTACCTGGGTCTTCGTCAAATATGGTGTAGCATTCAACATCAAAATGATTCATTAAAGAGGCGAGATAAATTATTTCATCTTTACCTCCACATTCGATTATAGATATGTTGTTTTCATCGATATGTGCATCTTGAGTTTCTAAAGCGCAGTGACAACAAGTTTGATCTGTAAAACCTTCAACTAATACTACTTTATCAGCGAAAAATATTTCATTAACTCTATCATCACACATGGTTGATAGTTTAAGGCTTTCATCAGCGGTTATTCCCAAGCCCAAGCCTGATTTGACATAGGTTTCACTTTTTGCCTTTCGGACAAGATGGATAAAATTGTAATTTATAATATCAACAAAACATCTGCTATGGGTCGAAAAAAATATTTGAAAACCACTTTCTGAGAGTTGTTGTAATATTTTAAAAAAGTGTCTACATGCATGTGGGTGAAGAAATAATTCGGGTTCTTCGATTGATAATATCAATGGTCTTTTAACTATTTCACCATAAGCTCGAGCTAATGCTATTGCTAGAGCACTTTGTACGCCTAATCCTACATTTTCGAGATCAAAACTCTTGTTTAGAGTATCATCAACTACGAATGGTCGAAAACTTTTTAGTACTTCTGTTGGATTGAGAACAGAAAAATTAAATTCGACGTTCAACCCTGTGTGTTCTTTAGTGAATTTTTTCATAATATCTTGAAAGTCATTTAAATATTGTCTAATATTATTTTCATAAGCAGTGCTAACTTCTGTTTCATACTTGGTTTTTATTGCGGGATCAATCATAGTATTAATATGTTTCAATATTTTTCCATAGATAGTCCATTGAGTCGGTCTTAATTGGTTGGAAGCTTGTCTATTAATCCCTATGTGCATTAATGGAACTTCATTTCTCATATCATTAGTTACTCGTATTTCATTTCCATATCTATTATGTAAAACATAATCTCCATTATGATCTATTGCATAGTAGTAAAAATCATTTTTATCGTATTTAGCACTGAATCCACTAATGTCTCTATCGGCATAGTATGGTTTTGTAGAGAGTGGGGTATCAAAAATAACTTTAATTTCAATTGGGTCATTTCCATAATTAAAAAAATCAGAATCTTGAAAAATGCGTATAGATGGATAGACTTCTCTTAATACTATATTGAGAGCAGTTAGTATGTTTGTTTTCCCGGAGCTGTTTGGACCAATAAATGAATTTATTCTACCGAGTGGAATGTCTAGGTGTTTTATGGAACGAAAATTATCGATAATTAATCGTTCGATCATTTTTAACAGATGTCTATTATATCATATTTGATTTAAAAATTACTATTAACAAAAAATAAAGTAATTTAATACGAACAAGGAGGATAAACTGGGTTAAGTGGGTGGGGGGAGGGAGTGAGGCGTAGCCGAGCGACCGAGCCCTTAAGCATCGACTTGATAGTAATATGCATAATTCAAACCATAGGTTGGTGCGCGCGCGCAGTTACCGGAGGACTCTACAGAATATCACGTCATCCACAGCAACTCATGTTTTTCTTTTCATTTCTTGGGATTTGTATCGCCATAGGCTCATGGCTGGCACTATTCATCCAAGTTATATCTTCATTCTTCCTTCACTCTAGAATTCTAGCTGAGGAAAAAGCCTGCCTAGAGCGATATGGTGATTCATACCGTGACTACATGAAACGTGTATCGCGATATTTTCTATTTTTCTAATCTGTCTCACATATGTACTAACACTTGGAACCTCCCTGATAAAACTGGCAGTCCTGTATCCTTTGCGCTATAAATGGATAGAACGCTCCGTAAGGTTTTAGAACGAGAATGTTCAGATTAATTTAATTCTCGTGCAAAGAACGTATATCATTTCTGAAAATTATCTTCCCTATGTCGGACGAAGAAGCTGGCCTTAACTTCACGGTGATCGGTGCGCGCGCAGGGCAACTCCATAAATTTTGATTCATACTCTTCCAGCAATGCCTTTTCGAATACAAATGACTCGAACACAATAATCTGTTCCAAACCAAAGTTGTTGAGCCTTGCAAGCAGCTCAATCTTCGCCTCATTCGCAAGCCTGCCGAACACATCATCCAGAAAGACCATGCTTATTCCATCATAGATGTTTCTAGCAAGAGCATTTAACACGATAATCGGAGTGCTCTCCCCCAGCGACAATCCTCCAAGAGGCTCGATATCCTGCTCCCGGATAAACATCTTCTCGAAACTTTCAGGCGATACAATATCGATGACGTCCGAGTCAAACACCATGATCTGCTTCAAGCCCTCACGGCAGTCCAGCAGCTTCCTCTTAACCATAAAATCCCTTCCACCGCATCTGAAGACCGCTGAGACCTCACAGCTAGGAGTGGCCCCCCACTTCTCACAGTCACCTCGATGGAGGTCATTAATCAGGCTACTGACAGGTTGATCCCTGGTCCTCCCGAAGAGGGCGAACTCAAGAGACCGGACGAGATTCGTCTTCCCAGAACCACCTGAACCCTGAACAAGGTTGAAACCCCCACAGAAACGGAAGCTATGGACGCCCCAAAAACTTGTGAAGTCCCTCACCGTCAATTCGACCATATAGTACACGTCGTATTCATTGACATCGATCACGACAATACTTCATAAATCAAGTTGTAACGTTCCGTTATCCGCCATGCAGGATTGAAGGTGGATGACCTAGGATCTCATTGCATTAACAAAGACCATTTCCAATTCGACGATGCAACGGAGCACGTTAACGGACGACGCTCCACGTTCAGAGGACGTTGTACGCTGTACCTGACGGCTTTTACCTGTATACATGTTCCCTCTCTCCCCGACGTTATCAACATACGTTAAACGATCGTTGTACGTGATGTGAAGCACGTTCTGACGTGCCAATTAGGACCCAAGTACGTCGAAACGGTTTCTCCAACGTGAGAAAAAAGTCGTAGCAACGTCCGAATTAACCCGTTGCTAACGATGCCGGTCTCTTGTTAACGTCCTCCTGTTGAAAGCGTTGATACGTCTCGGAAAGGTGAACTCTGGTGACCCGTGAGAGGCGTACAACGGTGACGATGATATCATAACGTCGTGCATGTATATTGAATTTCAAAGGTTAGGGGCGATAAAAGTACAGGCCAGGATGTTTCACGGGTTAACCTTCGTTAGCAAGGTTTAATATCTGAACCGCTTGACGTTAATTCTAGGGACTCACAATAGGAGACATAGGAGATGGGGTTTGGGTTCCTGAGGTCCTCAAGATCGGATCTAGGGGTGTCCGGGCGAAGATCTGGGCATTTCTATACATGAATGAGCGACGCTGGTTCACGGCTAAGGAGATCTCAGATCACCTTGAGATGCCCCTGAGCACTGTGCAGGTCGCCCTCAAGGACCTGCTTCAGATTGCTCCGAGGGTGTGGTCCGTGGACAAAGATAGGAAAGGCAAGGGTAGGCCTGAGAAGATGTACAGCTTCCAGAGATTCATTCCCTCAACTGAATGAACGGCGCTTGGGAGGGTTGTTCTTCGCGCGTGAAGAATGCAATTTTCAGCATCGACACGGAAAAATTAGTTTATGACTCTAGATAGAGTTATAAATCTAGGTTTTTGAATAGTAGCTTGGGATCCGATCTTCTTTTTTCCCATCAA
>CAZZFH010000239.1:0-4307 GCA_964653295.1 uncultured Candidatus Bathyarchaeia archaeon
AATTTGTATCAATTGCTTCACACCAATTGCGTAGTCCATTAACCGCCATTAAGGGTTACGCCTCGATGATTTTAGAGGGTTCGTTTGGGCCAGTAGAGGAAAAAGCGAAAGGAGCCATGAGTATTATCTTTGATTCTAGCCAAAAACTAATGACGGTCATCGAGGATTTCTTAAACATCACTCGCATTGAGCTTGGCAAAATGAAATACGAAATTTCGGTCTTTGATCTGGGCCAATTAACTCAAACGGTCGTTAAAAATCAAGAACCCAATGTGGCCAAAAGGGGACTAACCATTGATTTCCAAGACGGCACCGGCAATCATCAAATCTCGGCTGATAGCGGTAAGGTCACCCAAGTTATCTCTAATATCATCGACAATAGTATTAAGTACACACCCCTCTCGACTGACGCTCAAGGCAAACAGACTGGCTGGATTAAAGTTAAAGTAGAAAACATAACAGCCGGTAAGCAAATAAGCAAAAAGGGGAAAGGGGAGAAAGAAAAAGTTAGATTGACCATTTCAGACAGTGGTGTGGGTATTGCGAAAGAAACGCTTGGTAAATTATTTGATAAATTTGTTCGCGCGGATGATGCCGGTAAAACTAATATCACGGGCACCGGTCTGGGCCTTTATGTGGCCAAACAAATTGTCGAGGGTCTCGGTGGTAAAATCTGGGCCGAGTCGGAAGGTAAGGGTAAGGGCTCAAGCTTCATTGTTGAATTTCCACTTTCAACCAGCAAAATAACTCAAACCAAGAGCAACCGTAAGCCATGTATCAGATGTCATCGGCGAGGATGGCCATGTGTGGGGGCTGGATTTTGCCCCAAGATCCATGAGGGATCTATTGGACAAGGTGACGAGGCATCGCGATAATATCTCGCCTATCTTGGGGGACGCTAGAGATCCATCAAGTTACTCTGCTTATGTTCCATTGGTGGATGTGGTTTTTGCGGATGTGGCTCAACCGGATCAAGCGGATATTATTGTGAAGAATGCTAGGCATTTTATGCGAGAAGGGGGTTGGATGATGCTCTCAATAAAGTCTCGTAGCATAGATGTACGTGAAAAGCCCAGAGATGTGTACGCTGATCAAGTGAAGATAATAGAGGACGCAGGGTACAAGGTTGATCAATTGGTGATTCTTGATCCTTTTGAGAAGGATCATGCTATGGTGTTAGCTTCGTCTGCTTGAATGGCTTTAAATGCCTCTGTATTGTTGCCCATGAGGCACGCATAAAATCTGGGCACTCTTTGTGCTCTGAGAAGTATTCCTCGATAAATTTCTGGGTCTTTTTATCACTTGCGTAGCCAGAGTTGAAGTCACCATGTTTCTCACAGAGTTCCTTGATCCTTTGATCTCTTGTTACCTTGGCGAGTATCGAAGCAGCTCCCGTTGATGTGTATTTGTCGTCGGCTCTTGGCTCACATATAACTTCGAGTTTGTATCTGATAACGGATTTTACCTGTTTTGCACAACGCAGGTTATCAACATCAGATGGATCCATATGCACAATGTCCGGTTTTAATTCACGAATCAACCTCGCCATAACCATGGTCTCAAGATAATTCAAACGTTTCAGAGGTTGACTCCTGAATACTACCTTGTCGATTACCCTTGGCTGGATCTCAAATATCCTGTAATCCAAGGCATGTTTTTTTATTCCCTCGGCAAGTTTTTCCCGTTTTTTTGGCGAGAGTTTTTTGGAGTCTTTGACGCCTATTTCTTTTAGTATTGGGAGGGTTTCTTCCTCAAATAATGCGGCAGCGATTACCAGTGGTCCAATGGCGCATCCTCTTCCCGCCTCGTCTACTCCAGCTACTCTCATCGGGCTTCAATGGTGGTTTATCTTTTTAAAAAGATGCCTAACTCTTTGTATAGCTCTAGATATTTTTCTGTGGCTTTCTTGCTGTTGAATCGCTGGATTATTGTTTCACGTGCCCTCAGTGGCATCTCTTTGTTTTCAACGGCTTGGAGAATTTTCTCAACCATCTTAACATGATCCTTTGGATTATACAAATACCCGTTAACACCATCCTCTATGATTTCTCTTGTTCCATAAGCCTTCACTGCGACAGGCTTTACCTCGCAAGCCATAGCTTCTTGGAGCGAGATAGATAGTCCTTCCCTACTTGAGGCGAGTACAAATACATCGAGGCTCTGATGGAAGGCAACAGGATCAAATATTCTTCCAGTAAACTCTGCGTTTAACTGGAGTTTATTTGCCAGTCTCATTAGTCTCTGCTGGTCTGGACCATCACCCCCAATCCTTAATTTGAAATCTATTTTTTCTTCAAGTTTTTTCGCGGCATATAACATAGTATCAATCCGTTTTTCAGGAACCAGTCTGGCTAGCGTTCCTATGGTGATGGATGTTGTTTTTCTTATTGCTTTGAACCGGTCAATATCTACTCCTAAGTATATCGTCTTGGTTTTTCGTGGTTCAGCCCCTAGTTTGACCGCTAGAAGTCTGATGTATTCTGAAACGGTGGCTATTTGGTCAGCTTTTCTCAGGGTTTTTCTGGTAAACCCCCTATAGTATGGCTTTTCAAGTGGGTAGGTTATGTCGCTTCCGTGGCAGGTTATGAGTTGAGGGATTTTCCTTGGGTTATGTGCGGCTAGGAAGCCCAAGGGTATGGCTAGGTGGGTGTGTATTAGATCAGAATTCGCGGATACTGTGTGAATATAAGCTGATATTAGGCAAGGTGGTAATGCTGCTAGTGTGGTTCTTGGGGCGTTTTTCATGGTGGCTTCGGCGATGTATTCCATTCTTTTGGTAGGCATGTATGGGAATCGTTTCATTGGATAGGGGAGGCTGGTGGGTTTGAGGGTCTTGGTTCTGGGTGCGAGGACTTCTAAGTTTACGTGTTTTGATAGTTCATCGCAGAGTGATTTTATGAATATTCCATGGTAGTCGCTCTTGTATCGTGGGAAGCTTGGGGTTAGAACTGTTACCCTTGACACGACAGACATATTACTTTTAAAAAATATTAATAGTTGGGTTATGCGCGTCTGTTTCATCTCTTTGGAGTATTTTGGGTGGGGAAAATATGGAGGAATAGGTAGAGCTACCAGAGATATTGCCTCTGGTCTCGTGCAAAGAGGTGTAGAGGTGTCTGTGGTGGTTCCTCTCGGAGTTGATCAGAGAAGTGTTGAATTTATTGACGGTGTGGAGGTCCATGGGTTTCCACTCTCAGCTTATCCCTTCATTGGAAGGATTTTTCGAGATGTTAATGCAGATGTATATCACAGTCAGGATCATACTCTCGGGACTTGGCTCGCCAAGAGATATCGCCCTGAATCTATTCATTTACTCTCGTGTCAGAACCCAAAGAGCATTGAAGACTGGGAAAAAGTAAATCAATTCTACCCCACTAGAAGATTGCTTTATAACAGGTTTATCGAACCACATGTTAACAAGCGTGTCAGAGAACTGGACCATGTATACTGTCACGCCAAATATACCATTGAGAAGGCGAGGAAGCTTTTTGACCTAGAATATGAGCCCGGGTTTCTCCCAAACCCTGTAATGGTTCCTGATAGTTTACCAAAAAAAAGTGATGAGCCTACTGTTTTGTTTCTTGGTAGGTTTGATGGGGAGAAGAATCCGGAG
Source organism: uncultured Candidatus Bathyarchaeia archaeon (assembly GCA_964653295.1). Taxonomy (GTDB): domain Archaea; phylum Thermoproteota; class Bathyarchaeia; order TCS64; family TCS64; genus RBG-16-57-9. The sequence goes on from CAZZFH010000239.1 coordinate 3,614, forward strand.
GGATTCTTGATGTTGGCGGAAAAGTTTCCAGAGGTCTGTTTCATCGCGGCGGGTAAAAGCCATGATCCAGAGTATGATAGGATGCTTCGAATGAAATATTCTGATTTGGAGAACCTTTCAATGCCCGGGTTCTTAGATGGTGAAGAGAAAGAGAAGGTTCTCAGTGAATCTTGGATTCTCGTGAATACCAGTATTAGTGAGTGTTTTCCAGTCTCTTTCTTGGAGGCAGCGGCGCATGGATGCAGTATACTGAGTCCTCATGATCCTGATAATTTTGCTTCCCGGTTTGGTGTTCATGTTTCTCAAGATGAATTGGTTGATGGTTTGAATTGGCTGCTGGAGGATGAGCGCTGGCGAGAAAGAGGCGTGCTGGGATATGGTTATATTAAGAAACATCATGAGACGAAAAAGGTGATTGAGCAGCATATCAAAGAGTATGAGAGGTGGATGGGTTAGCTACTCGTCAGTCATGGATTTGAGCTCAGTAATTCCAAGCATATCTACATCTAAAGGGAATATTGGGCGCCTGATGTTTTTGAACCCGAATCCTGCTAGTCTTGGGCTGGTTAAGCCTGGTGTGTCTAGTTCTATTATCTCTGCTGATATTGGTTCGTGTGCTGCCCTATAGTGGACGCTGGATTTTACCACTATGTAGCGTTTTTCCTCGGGTTTGATGCCTAGGGCTTTGTATAGT
>CAZZFH010000240.1:0-4300 GCA_964653295.1 uncultured Candidatus Bathyarchaeia archaeon
TATCGATAATCTGCATCTTGCAGCGGGGAGTACCAAGGTCTTGGAGATTCATGGAAATGGTCACTATCTGAGATGCGTTGATTGTTCATCAAAGTGGCATAAGGATGAGTTCAAGATTGAAACGATCCCACCGCGGTGCCCCAGCTGTGGTGGAGTAATCAAGACAGATACAGTAATGTTCGGGGAACCCATCCTATCAAAAGTTCTCAGCAGGTGTTTTGAGGAGGCGGAGCGAAGCGATTGCATGATAGTAGCAGGAACTAGTGCTACGGTGACCCCTGCAGCCAATCTTCCATTGATTGTACAGAGGAACGGGGGAGCCTTGATCGAGGTGAATATCAGGGAGAGCCATATCAGCTACAACTGTGATATCAATATATTCGCCCCATCAGGCGAAGCGCTACCAAAACTGGTAGAACAGGTAAAGATATTAGGCTAGTTTCTTCCGGGTCCAGTCAGCTACCTCTTTACAGGTAGCAAACCAGACATCACCACGCTCCTTGGCATCAACCAGAAGCCTCTCAAGCATATCGAGCCTGCTAATTCTTCCGATGCATTGAGGGTGGCATGTCAACCCAAAGTATCTGCCTAGATTGTATATTCCATCCCACTCTGGCTTCCACATGTCCCAGACCTGCTTGGTGTTCTTCCTGTTGGTCTCAAAGTGGGGCCAGTCATCCATTAGCCACTCCACTGGAAGCTCAACTAAGCCAGTATCCTTGCCCCTCCAATTGAGCATATATGGCATATCATTGTCCATGAAGTTGCTATCATACTTGAAGCCAAGCTCCTTGATGAGCTCAATGGTCCTATCGCTAATCAACCAGTAAGGAGCCCTGAACCCCTCTGGTTTGTATCCAAGCTTCTCGAAGGAGGCAGCAGACTTATCGAAGACTCCTCGCTCAGCCTCCTTGCTGATCTCTGCAAGTCGTTCATGGAGATAACCATGGGCACCCATCTCGTGACCCCTGCTGATTATCTCCTCGCAGCTCTCAGGGAACTGGTCGATGGTCCAGCCTGGGGTGAAGAAAGTAGCCTTGATTTCTAGTTCATCTAGAAGATCAAGTATTCTAGGAATCGCTACGTTAGGCGCGAACCTGCCCCTGCTTTGTGCGACCACGTCTAGGGGGGCTCTCCACATCAACGCGCTGTTGGAGTCGTAGTCGAAGCTCAGGTTGAAACACGCCTGATATCCTTCAGGCCAAAATCCGTCTGTCATGATATGAGACATGAAGGATGATACCTATAAAATGTGTTATTGCCGAGAATATTGTGTGTTTTATGTGATTTTTTTATGTTCAGGATAATATTTGATTAAAGAAAAAGGATGGACTTTTATCTTCAATGGGTCGATTATTAAGTTGACTCAAAATGAGCCAAGACAACATCATATACATTGGACGGAAACCAGCGATGAGCTATGTAATGGCCACACTCGCGACATTCAATAATAACAATGAGGCCGTCCACTTAAAGGCTAGAGGAAGAGCGATCACCACTGCTGTTGACGTAGCGGAGATCACAAGGAACAGGTACATGACCGGCATGGAGCACCCTGAGATTACCATTGGTACAGAACAGGTCGAGGATGATAGGGGTACTAGGAATGTCTCTACTATGACCATTGTATTGAACAAGGGAGAGGCAGTAGTCCCTCAAGAGGTCTTTGAAAGGAGGCCCAGAAGACAACCAAGGGAGAGAAATAGGGACAAGCCTGAGGAAGTAGCTGAGGAAGCGCCGGTACCTAAAGTAGTAGAAGAAAAGCCTAAAGTAGAACCGGTATCGACTGCCGAGGTCTCGGAGATCAAGGGCGTTGGTGAGGCTACTGAGGAAAAGCTTCGTTCGGCTGGCTATGATACTGTAGGCAAGATAGCGACTGCAGAGTCTTTCGAGCTGGCTTTGAAGACGGGTCTCAGCGAGAAGCAGGTAGCTAAGATTATCGAGGCTGCTAAGGAAGTATAGGTTAGGGAAATCCCTAAAACCCATTACTGTTTCGTTTCAATGGATAGTGATGAGAGTATTACAGCTACATTGTAGTGATTTTAATTTCAAGACATTGAAGGAGACTCCTGTGGCGGAGCATCCTGCTTTCCCCAAGGAGGGAGATTATGAGAATGTGCTTGTTTGTTTCACATGCTTTGAGAAGAAGGATGTGGATCATGAGGTAGAGATCATTGAGCAATACACTGAGAACATCAAGACAGATACAGGAAGAATAGGGTGTAAGACAGTGCTGCTCCACCCTTATGCGCATCTCAGCCATGAGCTGGGCAGCCCAAAAAGAGCCAAGAAATTCATGGCAGACCTAGAAAAGCGACTCCAAGAAGAAGGAATTAACGCCCATAAGAGCCCTTTTGGCTGGTATAAGGCGTTTGGGTTAACCTGTAAGGGTCACCCATTAGCAGAAATGTATAGGGAGTATTAGGACCAGACCTTCTCGGGGTTCAGTATCCCGTTGGGGTCGAATACTTTTTTGATGCCCTTCATGAGTTCTACCTGCTTGGTACCTACTTCGCGTTCAAGGTAGTGGCGTTTGGTGTAACCCAATCCGTGTTCCCCTGAAGCTGTTCCACCCATCTCATGAGATAGATCGATTAAGTCACTGAGCGCTGACTCCAGTGCCTCTGGCCAATCCTCCATGGAAATATCATCGGGTTTCATTATGTTGTAGTGGAGGTTTCCATCACCAGCGTGACCCACTGGGTCCAATATGACCCCATGTTTTTCACCTATCACGTTGGCGTGTTCAATGTATTCGGGTATCTTGTTTCGTGGGATACATATGTCGGCCTCATCGAGGGTGTACATAGCGAGATACGCATCAAACACCGCTTTTCTAGCGTCCCAGATCTGTTGCTGCCTGCTGACTGTATCAGCTATATAGGCATCTACTGCGCCCATCTCTAGACAGACTTCTCCAGCTGTCTCAAGCTGTAAATCCAGGTCTTCTTTGCTGTTGGACTCAACTGCTACTATGAGGTATGCGGGGTGGCTGTTGTCTGGGAGTTTTTTCTCAAGATATTTCTCAACGGTTAATACCGTGCGCTGGGACATATACTCCAAGCCAAAAGGCAGTATCTTTTTCTGGACAATCTCCTTCACAGCGTTTGCTGCGTCGATGATTGACAAGAATGGCGCATAGATTAACGCAGTAAGCTTGGGCTTAGGGATTAGACGGAGAGTGGCTTTGGTTACAACTCCAAGGGTTCCCTCACTGCCTATTATCAGGTCGATGAGGCTGTATCCTGTGCTGTCTTTGACGTTTTTTCCGCCTGTCTTGATTATAGTGCCATCAGCTAGTACGACTTCAAGCCCATTTACAAAGTCTCGGGTGACACCGTATTTCATGGCTCTCATGCCGCCAGCGTTGGTTGATATGTTTCCACCGATGCTGCCTGATTCTTGACCGGGGTCTGGGGGATAGTAGAGTCCAAGTTTTTCTGTTTCCTCGTGGACCTCGCTGATTAAAACTCCGGGTTCAACGACTGCCATGAGGTTGTTTTCATCTATCTCGATGATCTTGTTCATGCGTTCTAGTGTTAGGGCTATTCCGCCATGTATGGGGTGGGATGCGCCGCTGAGTCCTGTGAGTGAGCCCTGTGGGGTCACTGGTATCAGGTTATCGTTGGCTAGCTTGAGAACTTTTGATACCTGCTCTGTGTTAGCTGGTTTTACTACGATGTGGGGTGGGTGTGGCTCTAGTGGGCTCTCGTCTACCGCGTGTTTCTTCAAGTCCTCTGGGGCTGAGGAGACGTTTTCTGGTCCAACGATGGATTCTATTTGAGTTCTTATCTCGGGTGTTAGGAGATTATATTCAGGCACTATTTTCGTTGCTCCTTGATCTTCTCTATGAGACGGGGAATGACCTCATATAAATCCCCAACCGCTCCGAGGCTGGAGATCTTGAAGATAGGTGCCTCCGGATCCTTGTTTATAGCGATGATTACATCGCTGGTTTTCATGCCTGCCTGATGCTGTACAGCACCGCTTATGCCGCATGCCACGTATACTTGTGGTCTGACGGTCCTTCCGCTGAGCCCAACTTGGTGCCTGTAGTCGATCCAGCCTTCATCTACTGTGGGTCTTGATGCGCCTACTGCTCCACCGATGGTATTGGCTAGCTCCTCCATGAGTTTGAATCCGCTGGGTTCTCCCATGCCTAGACCGCCTGAGACGATGATATCTGCATCAGTGATGCTTATCTGTTCAGCGGCTTCCTCGAATCCGATTACCTTGATCCTGTCAGTGAGTTTGCTGAAGTCTACAGGCTTCTTGATTACGGCGCCCTTGGGGTTCTCGA
>CAZZFH010000241.1:0-4290 GCA_964653295.1 uncultured Candidatus Bathyarchaeia archaeon
TGAACCTTATCGCCAATGGCAAGCCTCTCCAATACCTCAGCAGGGAACCAGATCATATCATCAGACCCAGCGTGGCGCCCAGTAAAGACACCCTTCTCACCTTTAGCCTCACCCAATACAAGTTTCGCCTCGTTCCCAATGCATGCAAGCCAAGCTAAAGCGCAGTCACTGGGGTTCTCCTTCTCTGTGCCCCTGATGGTTACGCCGGGTTCAACGTGGTCCCCGCTCGCCCACCCAAAACATGGGTCACCCACCTTGAGATTATACTTGATATCCCCCATGCCCAGTGCAAGCTTGGGTTCTCCATCCCATTGGGCTCGGTAACTCGTGCTGCTGGGTGAAACAATCTCGCCTTGTACCGCGATTTTTAGCAGTTTATCCCTGTTATCTCTTAGCATCTTAGGCGCCTCCCAGCTTGAAGTATTTCCCAATATTTGCATCAGGGTCCAGAATAGGCATTATTTCCCCCTCTTTACAAGTCATCAAGGTTGTAACACTGATTCCTTGACCGAGTTTACCGCTCGCACCTGTACTCACTACTCCAATGGTGTATGCATTCTCATAGTATCCCCTACCCCAAGAACTGAGAATATCCTTCAAAGCCATGATATCCCCGATCTTTACCTCTTTCAGATATTCCACTGAATCTGGGCTCTGGGTCATAACATTCCAACAGCTAGATTCAACAGGTGCCCCGCCACTACCCATACCAACATAATCCGCTGGGATCACAGTAGTAACCGGGACCCCTAGCTTTCCATTAACTTCTTTTAACCCCATAACATCGAGAAGCTGCGGTGAGACTCCAACAGCTCTAATCTCAGGATAATCCATGAATCGTAGTCCTATGCCGCCGCTTCTCACCTGTATTTTATCGCCGATGGAGAGGCTCTCAAGGATTTTATCCTCAAAATAGATGACAACATGATGTTTCCGATCAGGTAAACCACCGACCTTTCCGACAACAACACCCTCCTTTCCTTTCGCCTCGCCTTTTACTATCTTCGCTTTGTTACCGATGCAGGTAAAGTTCCTGAAGCTTCCCTTGTCTCTGTCATTACCGATGCCATCTACTGATACACCGGGTTCAACTTTTTCTCCCCAAGCCCAGTCGAAGCAGCTGTCGCCTGGTTTGATATTGTAGACAATTCCTCCCTGTCCGAGTCCAACGCTGGGTTTTCCATCCCAATTATTCACATATCGAGCGTCTATTGCTGGGTGTGTTATCTCTCCGATCACCCCAATCTCCAAGAGGTATTCTCTATTCGTCTTAACCATTAACAATCGAAGAATATTAGCGAAACAATTATTTGACACCAATGGTGCACTATGGAACCTTTAAAAATAGGGCTACATTCCCTATTCAAGATATCTCGGGCTGATAACAATGTCACGTGGAAGAGAATACGACGGAGCAATCACAATCTTCTCCCCAGAGGGAAGAATATACCAAGTAGAATACGCCCTAGAGCTAGTAAAACGCGGAAGCCCCATCGTGGGAATCAGGAGCAACGAAGGCGTAATACTAGCCGCAATGGAGCCAAAGCTAAGCAAACTAGCAGCGCCAAGCAACAGCAAGAAAATATTCAAGATAGATGATCACGTGGGTGTAGCCATCGCTGGCCTCAGCCCAGACGCACGAATTCTCATCAGGCAGGCGAGGCTTTACAGCCAGAGCAATAAAATGACCTATGATGAGCCAGTAGACGTTGAGGACCTTACCAGTGGTGTTGGAGACCTTCTTCAGAGATATACTCAGAACGCTGGAGTAAGACCCTTCGGAGTAAGCCTACTTTTTGGTGGGGTAGACGAGTTCAGGGTTAGTTTGATTGCCACTGATCCAAGCGGAAGCTACAGGGGATACAAGGCAACAGCCATCGGTAGAAACAGTGAGAAAGCCAAAAAGGTGTTAACAGACCAGTATAGGGACGAGATCTCACTCGACGAGGCTATTGGGTTAGCTATTGAGGCATTGAAGGAAGCCGGTGAAGAGGTGCTAACTCCAGATACCATCAATATCGCGGTTATTCCTCAAGAATCAAAGGTTTTCAAGACCTTGTCTGAGGAAGAGATACAAAAGTACCTATAGGCGTAGGGTTTATCAATAACACATCTGCATTTGAGGGTGAAATAAATGTCAACACAAGGACCAAGAGAGAAAATAATTGGCTCGGTAGATATGCCAGACATCAACAGCAATGAGGTAATGGGTGCGCTAAAGGGCATGAAAGCAATCACAGCTACTGGCGTCGCTACTAAATTCAACCTAAAGATCAGCGTCGCAAAGAGGATGCTCAATATGCTTGAAGAGAAGGGAACCATAAAGATGGTGACCCGGAGCAGCAACCTCAAAGTATATCAGATGCTCGAATCATAAGCCCAATATATTCTCATAATCATTCTGGCTTGAAATTATAGTTCAAGCCATTCTTTTAATTAATTCCTTTAATCGTTAGCCTTTGACATATGCTGCTGTACAATCACCCATTCTCCGCCACGTACCTCCAAGACGCCTGTCCAGCGAATATCCTTAGCACCCCATGGCTTACCGTCAAACTCCCCCTCATCATCAACCACAGCAGAAAACCAAGCCACATCACCCGAACTCGATAACACCACGCGTAAATCCCGTATATCGAATCCCAATGCCTTGTTCCTTGGATCCATCCACCCGTCTAATACCTTGCTGAATTGCTCCCAACCAACCACAGTACTCGAGCCTGGGAAATATGTGAAGAAATCGCTATCATTGGCAAAGATGCTCTCAAATAGACCTCGATCTTTTGTCAAAGCCCATGCAAATGCATCATTGAGTATTCTTCGAATCCTCTTCTCGTCCTGTAATCTATTACGGTGGCTCATTTCATTCATTTTTATTCAGCTTTTATGTAATAATAAATATTCTCAGCAATGACGCTGATCTTCCATATCAGAATAGGTAGAATGACTACTATTCTGTGATTCTTTCGATGATTATTCTTGAGCCGCTTCTTAACCTGTTGAATAGTTCTAGGTTTTCCTCTATCTCACCGATCTTGTTCACTGGGCTATACGGCTTGGTGTCCTTGGAGTAAATAGTCAAGGCATCACTCCGTGGCCAATATGCTATCGTACCCGCTTTTACCTGTGTTACTGGTTTCTCTGTTCCACGCTTCATACCCAGCAGCACTGATATGTGTCCCATGGCTGGACTGGTCCTGCTATTGATGGGCAGCATCTGCTGAATAGTCTCTACCGTCAAGGGTGCTGTTAGCCTGTTAAGATAGCCTTTTGCTTCCCCCTTATCCACGATCGTTATCCTGATAGGTATCTTGCTTAACTCATCACTCAACTTGACTCACCCCATAACGCACAATCAGTTCTGCAACATCCTTCCCCGTAGCCTCATTTAGCCCTTGCCAGCCTGGAGCCGCGTTCACCTCAAGCACCACTGGACCATCCGAAGACTCCATAATATCCACTCCACAGTAATCCAGCCCCATGGTGCGGGCAGCCTTGAAACCTAGCTCAATGATCTCAGAAGGCATCTCTTCCTCCACCATCTTTCCTCCCTGAGCTACATTGCTCTTCCATTGTCCCTTGGGAATATACTTGTAGACGGCTCCAACGCATTCGTCTCCGATGACGAAAATCCTGATGTCCCTACCGGGATTCGGTATGTAACCTTGTATGATTAGTGGATGGTATAGCCTGTCTAACATCTTGTATGCGTTATAGGCAAGGTCTACGTCATCGAACTTCATACTGCCTCTACCCATGCTGCTCAATATGGGCTTGTAGATTATTGGTATCATCTCTTGTGTCTTCTCATATGCTCGCGCAAGGCTCTCGGTAGTGAATGTTTTTGGTATGGGTATTCCTGCAGCTTGGAGTGTATATTGAGTGGCGTACTTGTCCCTGCTTCTCCTGAATGGATAGGTACTGTTGATCACCTTGATACCAGCTACCTCCATGTGCTCCATCATACTAATCCTGCGAGTTGCTTGCTCAGTGCTTCCCGGACCAAAGCTACGGAGAAAACATAGATCAAAATCAGTAACCTCGTCTCGTCCAAGCCAGAAACGCGATCCCTCTGAGCTGATTAGACTTGATACATCACTTGTTGGGGCTGCCAGTACTGTGTGTCCCATTTTTTCGGCTGCTTCTGCCATCTCTCTGCTGTTTTTACTGGGTTTTGAGCCGTGGAGTACTAATATTTTCAGATTTGATTCACTTATTTCACATTGTTTAGGTTTATAAAGATGCCTAAGACTTTAAGAGTGCCCTGAACTCATGGTCTCTCCGATAGAG
>CAZZFH010000242.1:0-4255 GCA_964653295.1 uncultured Candidatus Bathyarchaeia archaeon
TGTCCACTCGTATATTTTCCCATTTCTTATTACTAGAAGAACAGGGGCGTTCCATGAATCAACGGCTTTATAAACAATTTTTCTGTCAATTGCCGCTTTCTTAAACTGCTCATACTCCAGTGACGTTGTCTCAGACCGTGAATACTCTTTTGTATAATCTGTGAAGATACACCCGGAACTGGACAAGTCCTCGATGGCTTCACTAATATTCATCTCGTGTTCTGTCTCAATCAGCGTCTGTGTTTTAGGGTCTTGAACCGTCATTCCAACCGGTTTGAAAAGATTATCTCCTAAGAGTGATCCACCTCCCCATGGACCGTTAACGGTCAACCAGAAAAGACAACCAATGAATAACACTATACTTGTTAGTAGAACCAGGGTCGCTAGGATGCCAACCCGCCCATCTCTGTACCCTATTGGCATGGCTTAACAGATGAATATTTCTTAAAAGTGATTTGCGGAGATAATGTACTTAGTCTTGGTATTAAAGCCCGGTATGGTCTTAGACTATAGATGTACAGGTCTTCTGGTTTTAATAATCTGAAATAGTCGAGGAAATTAGTAAATTTTGGAGAGTTCCTCTGATTATAGAGAAGAAAGAGTTCAGGCAGCACCATAATAGATGCTGTTGAATAGGAACTTGAAGGTCGCCCGGTTCTGGTTCCTGAAGTGAGCCGGGAAACCAATCATTATGATGGTTCCATCCCCTGCTGGTATTTCAGCAACCGCAGAATGCCCCCTGAGTTTTTCTTCACCTAGTACCCAGCCGCTAATCAATGGATCGGCTTCTGGATACCATGCTACTGATTCACCGTATTTCACGTTGAACACCGGGCTGTGTAGGAACATTACTGTCTCCTCTCGTCTGAAACCATATCCAACTGGATGCGTGTCATCTACCAGCACCCTCAAGAGGCTACCGGGGCAGTAGAACTCTTTCTCCCCCAGTCCTTCCAATGGAAGCTCTGCGTCAGCCCAGAGACTCTTTACAGCGTATTCACAGCTCCTGTTGAGTGTAATTACTGTTCCACCGCTTTCCAGGAACGCTAGTATCTCTTTGTTTCCTTTTTCACCGATTCCTTGGGTATATTTGGGTTCATACATGGATGTATCATAGTGTTGGATTCCGTGCATCCCCTTCATAATTACCTCATCATTAAGGTCTGGGACAATCAAGACATTGACTCGTTCTGAGAGATTGCCCGAACGGATATCTTCGGGGTATAGATTCACATATTCGAATCCATACTCATCGAGAACCATTCTTAGCCAGCTCTCATCCGCGTTGGGAAGCCAAGCCCTGTAGACTCCTATCTTGGGTTTGGTCAATTCAAAGGTATTAATCAAAGGTTCATCGATTCCAGTGAACTCCAACCCACTGGTTTTAGATATCTCATCGAGGAGGTTACTCAATCCTGTCTTGGATTCAACCACATATGCCCCAGGCTTTAACACCATGTTTTCCAGCTCCACCTCTTCCAGTGACCGAGAGACCACATAACCCTCATCGAGAAGCTTGTTAACAGCCTTGGCTGCATAATTTGGCACTGAGTCAAAGACATAGTATGTTCCCTTTTTGTTAACCTTCCCAGGAGCCAACCCTGGCATATCAACTATCTCAAGCGCAGCATCAAACACCTCAGCCACCTCAACGACATCAACCCCAAGCTGAAGACTCAAAGTATGCCCAGTAACATCATAAGGAACCTTTGGAGGCATATCGGGGCTATCCCTGAGATCAGGGTAGACCTGTTTTTCCAGTAATGCCTTGGCGAACTTGCCATATGGTTGAGCATACCGGATGAAATAACTATCAACGGGGTACTCGACACCGTCCGCTGTAAACGGTTCAACAGACTTGTCTACCTCCACATCACCCATCCGCATCACCCATACAAGCTCCTTGACTGCTCCAGGGTCTCTCTGACCAGCTGGGATCACAAACCCAAACGGACCCTTCTCAGGGTTCAACGCCTTTCTACCCATCTCCAAGGTTCCCTTTAGCCATCTTTTCCTGAACTTTGCCGCTGTCTGTAGGCAGCTAATTGCGGCGATGAACTCATAATCGATTATGTCTCTGAGGGTCCAGTTTCCACCCTTCCACGGTAATGGATGGTTCCACCGTGCCTCATGGGGTTCGAAGCCCTGTCTTCCCTCTAATTCATCTTTTTTAATCTCTATTGGTGAGGCGATATTCACCGAGGCAGCCTCTGATAGTATCCTGATGCCTCCATGATAGTGCTGGTATGCCCGTGCAGGGGTCCATCCATCGAAAACCCAGTATACTGCAACGCCTCTCTTATCCTCCCTTGCCAAGGCGTCTGCCATGCTGATGCCCATAAAGTTGACGCCGCTCTGAAGAATAGGGTCAACATTGGGCTCCATCGGGTCTATGAAAGGGGGTACATAGAATCTTGGACCTTTTTGCCCCATCTGGTGAATATCATAGACTATCTGTGGGTGCCACTTATTGTGTACCTTGCTTATGGCTAGCTGGGTTTCCTTGAGGGTGAACATATACCAGTCACGGTTGTTGTCATGACCCGCGTACTTATGATAAACATAAGGTGGGCTGCTTCCCTCATACTTTGTACCTAGATATTTCTCGTACCAATCCACGACTATCCTGTTCCCATCAGGGTTCAGAGAAGGTACAAGAAGGAACACAACATTATCAAGAACCTCTTTCACATCAGCGCCATCATCAGAAGCTAGCTTGTGGACGAGGTCCATACTCATTTGGCTACCGCCAACCTCTGTACTATGGATACTGCAGGTGATGAGGACAACAGTTTTTCCCTTCTCAATCAGTTTTTCTGCTTCCTCATCACTCAGACCCGCTGGGTTGCTTAGTTTGAGCTGAATTTCACGTAATTCTTCAAGTTTAGTTAAGTTCTCTGGGCTCGATATAGTAGCAACTATGAATGGGTTTCCTTCTGTCGTCTCACCGAGATTTTCCACGATTACCCGTGGTGATGCCTCGCCTACTTTATTGAAGTACTCGATAATCTCAGGCCAGTCAGCCAGTTTCTTATCTGTCCCAACCAAGAATCCAAGATGCTCTTGGGGGCTAATAATCTCCTTTGATGCCATGCTTATCCTGAGACTTTTCTGATAGTTAAACTCGACGAATAAACCTAAGAACTAATGAGACATATGTTAAATAATGGACGAGGAAAACAAGGAAATCAGCGAAAACGATGAACCCGAGACAGAAGAAGCACCAGCCACGGAGAAGGTAGTAAGAGAACCCACAAGCAATGACTACATGGCTGGGGCTCTACTAGCTAACGGGATTATATGGCTTTGGATGCTGTCATTAAATCTTTTTCGCAATTTATTAAGCAGATATAATCCAGTTATTCTTGTTGATTTAACTGCGTTAACTTTTGGCGTAGCTGGTTTTATTTCCTCTCAACAGGTATCAAAAAGGAGTGACAAGAACCAACTCATTGTCTCTCTTCGTTCAGCCTTATACAGTTGGGCGGGGTCTCTGATTATGATGATTACGGGGAATATAACCACTCCAACAATATCATTGGCATTGACGATACTAGTTTGCCTTCTAGCAGGAGCTGTAGCAGGTAGTTACATGTTAATAAGAATGCGGATTAGTGAACGCCGTAGATTGATGGCTGAGGCAAGTTCTTAAATCCACATCAAAAGAAATATCATACTGTTTCGTGAACACCATGTTTTGGGATGAGGAGATAACGCCAGAAGACGAGGACGAGATCATAGAATATATCGCACGACAGCTCTACAAGTATGGAATGGAGACCGCTGCGATAATGTTCCTCGAGAGCCTCAAACCTATCAGTAGATATGGTTCAAGCATGGGCCAGATGTTCGTCTCACCTTTGTTACCTTTCTTGGGTGATAACATTACGGTGAAAGGAGACAAAGCTCTAAGAGTCTTTGAGGATACTCGAAACGTTGAGAGACTCATACAAAGACTTGAAGACCTAGCTGTTAATGGTTTAGAATCAGAGCGAGAGATACAACAAGAACCTGAGTGCCAAGAAGATAAAGAAGCTCCTGAAGATGAGAAAAAAGGATGGCGAAGATATCTTCCTTTTTAGATGAAACTCTCTGTGTGAATAAGATACTCTCAGAAAATGTGAGAATGGATAAAAACTGGTTCAAAAGAGTTTTAATTAGTTTGGATTCTTGATTTTTTGGATTCATCCCCAAAAAAGCATCCTTTCGAGGAAAAAATATAAGAAAACCAGCTATAGTTGAAAAAAGTATTATA
>CAZZFH010000243.1:0-4217 GCA_964653295.1 uncultured Candidatus Bathyarchaeia archaeon
GGGCATCATCAGGAACTATCTTCAGCAGCTTAATCATGCGTTGAAGAACGGGGTGACGCTTGGATGCCCTGAGCTTACGTTCGAGTACGCTAGGGAGCATCAGCTTGAGGTTCTGGGGAGGGAGATTACGGCTAGGATGATGGAGGAGTATAACAGGTGGAGGGGCAGGGCTGTCCCGGTTAAGTCTGGTAGGAGCTGGGGTTCCACCATGAAGGGCTTTAAGGATCGTAGGCCCTAGAGCTTGACCTTGACGTAGTTGTCTCTTCTTTTTCCCTTTACGGTTCCCACCTTGATGTGTTCTTTGAGGCTGTAGGTGTCTTCCGTGAGGATCTGGGAGACGTGTATCTCGTGGCCTTGGACGGTTACTGTGTTTCTCTTAGCTGGGTTCCACTTTAGGTCTTCGACCTGTATCAGGATGGTGGTGTCTCTGCTGACGTTCTTCAGGGACTTTCTGAGTTGGTTTACTGGGTCTGTTTCTTCTGTTAGCTGTGATTTGAGTAGGGCTGGGAGGCCTGTGATGACGAGTATCGGTGGGCTTAGCTTGTCTTTGGTCTGGTTGGCTTCTCTGAGGTATGCTATGATCTTCATCTGGGTGGCTTTCTCGGTTTTTACTCGTTCCCAGAACGAGGTGAGTTCCTTTAGGGCGTCGTCCTCGGCTAGGAACGCCGTGGCTAGGCTGCTCATCGCTTGTCCTCCTCTTCCATATAGTCTGTGATTTTAGGGGTTCTTGGTTTTGCGGTTGTCCACGCTGTTGCTAGGCTTTCTGGGCTTACTGTGAGTAATAGTGTCTGTATGTTTGTTTTCTCGATGGACTGGTCTTGAAGTATCTGGTAGAGGGCGTTTAGTACGTCGAGGGAGACAGCACCTGCCATGGATAGCACTTGCTCTGCCTGGGTTTTCTTGTTTTCCTCTATGAGGGCGACAGCGTGGTGGATGTGGTCGATGATGGGCGCGTCTTCACTTGTGCTTAGCTGGCTTTTACGGTATCGTTCCACAGGCTCAATGAATGATAATACCTTGATTGATGTTCCTGAGACTCTCTTACTGGACAATTTCCCTAATCCTGTATCAATTGCTATTTGATTTACTGGGTCTCCTTCTCCTCGGACGCCTAAACATGCTAAAGCTAATCTCCTAGCATCATCGTAAGGAATTGAATCCTTGTAGAGATGACGACTCAGAACATAGAACTTGGTTGGTGCATCCACTCCGGCGATTTGTGGAGCAATCTTACGGGTTACATGGTTTACCGCATAGCCTACAGCTTGGTTTAATACTAGGTCTAACAATTGTTGAGTGTTCATTTTTTCCTCTGGATCTTGTAAAGGCCATAATTGACTTGCCGCTCTGAGAGCTTCGGCTTGGGCGCCCATAATAAAGTCGGGCCCAAAAATACCATACTCTTCTAATTCTGTTAAACGTGGTTCAAGTGTAGATTCGAGGTTGTTTAGCACATCCTGTATGTAACCGCCTTCTCCTTCCCTTTTTCGACAAACCATAATGATATTTGTTCGAAGACTGGCGTTTCCAGAAATGTGTGTACTCAGCTCCATTTCAGCTCTGACACCCCAGAGAGCCTTTATAGTGAAGCCACTTTCCAAGAGAGCGTTTATTGTACTACTCCATGCGTTCCCGGCCTTATGTGCAAACCAAAGTATGAAGGTACCCTCAGGGGTTAAGATGTCGTACATTGAAGTGAAGATTTCCTTCATTTTTCGTTCGTAGAAGAGGTCTTTTAGTTTTGAGCCTCCGTGGCGAACACGGTTGGCTACTGCTTCTTCAGATTTGGGTGTTTCGAGTTTGTTAAATTGGTTTTGATATACGTCTCTGAGACTTCGTTTGAACCAAACATAGAAAAAGTCGCTTAGCTCCGCGTACTGAACGTTACTGTAGTACGGAGGATCCGTTATGATTATGTCAAAGCCATTTTTAGGTACTGTGGAAATAGGAGGATTTGCTGCATCTCCACAGATTACTGTGACTTTTTCTTTCGTTCTTTTTATTATTCCTCTTAGACTTTTTCCAACGTTTCTGAGTGCCCATTCAACGCTTATTTTCTCAGCTATTATATCAAACTCGCAATGATCCCAAGCCCAAGCAAAGTTATGTGAGGAAAACGTATTCCGGATAGAACCTTGGTGTATGTCCCATGAGGTATGAACAGAGTTATAATCTAGAGTTTTTCCTAACACCAATGTTAGATAAGTTGTTATTGCGTTCGCATAGTCTTCAGCTTCCTGCTGTGTTTTTCCTTTCCTCTTCTCGTCCTCCATAACTCTGCTTCGATTACCTCTAATAAGATCTACCAGGTATGCATGTGTAAGTATCTGACGAGCATTAAACAAGCTATACCATTGATAGAGGCCCATGTTTATTGGTTCACTAGTCTTTTCTCCATGGAATTTCCTCCGTAGGTATCAAATCTGAAGAAATTAGTTCATTCCATCTTTTCTTCAGTTCTTCCTCAGCTGTTAGATATGCACTACGTATTTCTTTTGTGGGTTTTCGGAATTTTTTTCCTTTAAGTACTACAACATCTAATCTTGCCGAGTGGCTTCCATGATATCCTTTTTTTTCTTGCGCCTCCATGTGTTCACGGTATTGTTTTTTAACATCCTCTGATTGTACAATATGCCTATGCGCTGGGCATTCGAGATTTCCTCCTCTGCTGAAGCCTTTAGTTTCAAATATTGTGTTCTTGTAATTTCCTTCAATGATTTGGACTCTTGATTCGAATCTTCTGCCAACCCTAAATCTCTGAAGCTCCTTAACTTTTACAATATCAAATTCAACCTTTGTACCTTTGACTATAGGATATAACGCTAGACTCTTTTTCCTATCTAACCATAGAGTCTTAAAGGATGGAATTTCACACCCGCACGTAAGGCACTTGAACATTTTTACCCATATGTAACTTGTTGGTTGGCCTTCTGGATGTGTTGGATAGAAATCGCGCATTTTTTCTCGAAGTTCTCTTAGAACGATTCTACCGTATTTCTCGACATCTCTTTCCATCTTTCTTCCATACACTGCAGGATATTCCAAACCAGCTTTTAGCACATTATATGCTACAGGGTTGAGGTCTCCAGCCACAACCTCGCCATAACCTGCTCGCACCATCTCGAAGGGAATGGAGCCACCCCCCGCCATGAAGTCCGCACCAGTCGGTAACCGGCCCAACAGCTTCTCGGCCTTCTCCATATAGACGGATGGGTCAGGATTCACGCCTTCGAAGACAGGGTACCCGAAGCTACGCTTGCCGTGTTTCCTCTCCTCGGCGGCTTTAATAGGATCGCCTCTGAGCCCCATATCATACAACAGATCATCATATTCGTCTTTCTTGTAAGAATCCGCAGGAAGAGCAGCCAACACTGCAACTATCCTAGCTGCCGCTTGAGGCCGACGAGCCCACCAAAGATGAAGATAAGTCAACGGAGGAAGCATATTCGCTCCTGCTCGTTCACGCCCACACTCAATGCTGGCCTCGTTCACCGGGAACCATTTCTCGATCAGCAGATCCTTCAAATTAAATCAACAAATATCTATTAACAAGGTATAAATCATTATTCAACAATGACACTTCAACCCGTCTGGAAAATACTCAAACCCTACCCCGAAGTCGCACAGGGTGAAGTATCCGAGGACAGCTTCGTCGTAAGCATAGGCGCCATCTGGGAGAACCTTGAACACGGGTTAAACAACCAGGTAGACCCCCGCTACCTCGACCCCGAGGGATTCTACCAGAGAACCCACTTCACCCAGGCCATGCGTGAGCTCTTAACAACCCTCATCGATCGAGTTGATGGAAAACCAGTCCAGTCAGTCCATCACCTTCAAGTCGGGATGGGTGGAGGAAAAAGCCACACTTTACTCCTTCTCTACTACCTCTCGAAGGCCCCGGACAAAGCCCTCCCCGTCATAAAGAGAGAAAATATAGCGTCCCACATCCCCGACTTCAGGGTTGTCGTCCTCGACGGCATGAGGCTCAACGCAGACTACAGCACTCGGTACCCCGACGGGTCACACATATTGACCTTCTGGGGCCACCTCTTCAAACAGCTCGGAGTCTACGACAAATACAAGGAAGTGGACGACCGGACCAAGTGCCCCAGCACACCCATGCTAAAAGAAGTATTCGCCGAGAAACCGACCCTCATACTCTTCGACGAGATCCTTAACTACGTCCCAAACATACTCAACAGCCCACGACAGCTCGA
>CAZZFH010000244.1:0-4207 GCA_964653295.1 uncultured Candidatus Bathyarchaeia archaeon
CTGCAACAGACACAGCCCCTGCACCCTCCGCAACAACACTATTCTGCACAGCCAGTAATCTAATTGCTTCAACGGTCTCCTGTAGAGAAACGACAATATTTCCGTCAATCAGGATCTTGGCCAGGTCAAACATCTCTGGTAGCACCCAAGGTGCGCTTATGCCATCCACAAAACTGTGCACATAATCAGCATTTGTCGCAGCTCTACCGGATTTATATGAGGCAATTAAAGGTGCGCCTGTCTCGATTTCACAGGCATATATCTTCACATCTGGTTTGATTGCTCGAATAGCTGATGCGATGCCACAGGCTAACCCGCCTCCACCCCAGGCAACAAGAACGGTGTCAACATCAGGAAGATCCTCCAATATCTCGAGTCCTATGGTGCCATTTCCAGCCATCACTGCGGGGTCGCTAAAAGCGTGTACAAACGTTCCCTCAACTCCCTCACATGTTCGTGTAACGAATATCTCGAAGAACTTTTCAGCAGGAACTTTGATTACCTCGGCACCTAGACGTAGAATCTTATCAAGTTTCGTCTCTGGGACATGTGTGGGTAGAACGATGGTGCATTTGACACCGAGTTTCTTTGCAGCCCAAGCCAATCCTAGAGCCCAGTTCCCAGCACTTACGGTCCATACTCCATTCTCCAACAGTTTCTTATCCATTGATCTCATGGCATTACTGGCTGCACGAATCTTGAACGCTCTTACTGGTTGTAGGTTTTCTAGCTTCAGATAGATTTCTGCTGAGGCATCGTCTACATTTAAGCGTACGAGAGGAGTGCGAACAATGTCAGTTGAGATGCGTTTTTTGGCGGCTTTTACTTCTTCTAAAGGAATAGGATCATAGCTTGCCATGAAAAGTCATACAATTTAAGATATGTTTCATACAAGATAAAAATACTGGCTTTTAACAAATTCACTCCGCGCGCGCAAGGATTGAAACTGTATATACCGTCCTTACCTCTAGAATACCCCCGCGCGCAATGATACTGTCAGATCCTCTTGCGCTCGCTTTTCTTGAATAGTCCTTAGTCTGCTATTTGTGGTTGGGTTGATCGTCTACCAGAGAGAGTTTATCGCATCAATATGAGGTTAAATAAGTCGCTCTAGTCTAAGTATACCTAGTTTTGCCTGCTTGTTCCTGGGGTCTTGTTCTAGGGATTTCTGGTAGCATGTTTTGGCGTCCTCGTATTTTCCGAGGGTGTGGAGTATCTTTCCTAGTGTGTAGTAGCCGTTTAGTGGTGCTTTGATGAGTTGCTGGAGGGCTTCGAGTAGCCTGAATGCCTCCTGGAGTCCGTCCTTGTAGTAGATGTGGATTATCTGTCTGAGGGCTATGTTTCTGCTGGCTCTGAACATGGCTGGGTCTGCCCTGTAGCCGTCTATGAGGGATTCGATGGTTAGGTCTACCTTGGTCGCTGACATGCCCGCGTAGGTTAGGGCGTCCTTTTTGAGGGTAAAGGCTTCTCCCTCAGCGTCGAAGTAGACGTTGTCCCTGTGATGGGTGAGCTTCATTGGATAGTCTTTCTCGATGATGTGGAGATGTCCGTCTATCTTGGTGAGGGTGAGGTAGGCTGCTCTGCCGTAGTACTGGTACTGGTATGTGCCGAGGTGTTTATCCCCGTGGGGTCCCCCGGGCCCCCTGGAGTCGTTTGTTCGGTTGTTGATCTTGGCTGTGAAGGACGTGGTCTGGGTCTGGACGTGTAGTGTGGCTGATGTGTCGTCTTCCAGCTTGAAGCTGTACTTGACTCCGTCGTCCGAAGTGTATTCTAAGGGTGTCTCTGGTGTTAGGTGTTTTTCGTTGCTGTTCGTGTCGTAGAGGTGGAGGGCTCCTTTCTCGTATGCGATACGGATTAGTGGCTGTCTGCTTGCCTTATAGGTGCCCTCCAGTCTTTTGAGTAGGTCGGGGTTGACGTATTTTTCTTGGCTCTGTTTGATGGTGTTGATCATGAGTTCCATGGCTTTGAACGCGATTTCGTATGAGTATGACCTGTTCTGGTCATTGGAGAGTACGACGACGCCGATGTTGTGTTCGGGTAACCACGCCATCACGGTGTCGTAGCCGTAGCCTCCACCACCGTGCCCGTACGCGGTTATGCCCTTGAACTCGAAGCATTGGATTCCTAGCCCATACTGAGTTTTCCCTAGTTCAGGATACTGGGGCTTGTACATCTCCTCGAATAGCTCGGGCTTTATGACCTGCTCCCCGTTGACCCTGCCCTTGGCTAGGTGGAAGGAGACAAGTTTGGCTACTTCGTGTGCGGAGATGTAGACTCCTCCTGCTCCCAGCATAGGTACCTGCACGGTGGGAGTCTGGAATTCTCCTATGTGTCCCTTGGCGAATGAGTGTTTCAGGGCGTCCTCAATTCTGTAAGTGGCGTTTGTGATGCCAAGTGGTTTGAAGAGGGTTTCCCTCATGGCTTCAGGATATGTTTTTCCTGTGATCCTGCCCATCACGTATCCGGTTAGGTCGAATCCGATGTTGGAATAGCTGTACTCGGCGCCTACTGGGCTTCTCAGCCAGTTGTCTGATATGCTTGTGATGTGTTCCTCGTAGGTGCATGGGTTGTCGTCGTAGTTGTTTCCGATGGTTGTTTCGTGGGGGAAGCCTGCCCAATGGCTCAGCATTCGTCTATAGGTTATCTTGTTGATCTCTGAGTCGGGGTCGTATCTTGTGTTGACGGTGAATTCGGGGTAGTGCTTCCTTATGGGGTCGTCGAGGTCTATTTGTCCCCTGCTTGCCATTATCAAGAAAGCACTGGCTGTAAAGGTCTTCCCCATGGACTGGGTGCTGAAGAGGGTATCTGGAGTTACCCTCTCTTCTTGTGTCCTATCCGTGTAGCCATATCCCTTAGACCAGACAACGTTATTTCCCTCAATCAATGCGACGGATATTCCGCATAGTCCATATTGATCCATGGTTGACTCGATCTCGATATCCAACTCAACAATTACATCCGAGAAATCATGCTTAGAGCCAGGATCATGGGGAATACATGGTTTCTTCCCACCCGTATCTACAGACAATATCATTCAAAATTCATGGGCTAAAATGACAATATAAGGAAAACTCACAACAAGCAATCTCAACATGTTATCATAATAAGTTAGTATTGAGTACATCTCTGTGGTTTTTGCGTGCGCGCTAACTCATACTCGTGTCTGGTATTAAATGCGCGCGTGTAGATCGCGATAATAGTTATATTTCTAATAACGAGAAAAGGGCCTTAAACCCTACATTTATTTCTTAACACATCCTTTTAACTTTTAGTCATATTACTTCGATGAAATACATTAAAAAAGGTGTAAATGAGTTTAAGTATAAATTTTAAACCGTTTGTCCCGCTCTTACCTGCTTCTGTGTGCCATCGCAACCGCAATCTCCGCAGGTTCTATAACCGGCGTTTTGATGGCGGTATTGATTACCGTCATGGTCACATTCATCACAAATGCAGTCTCCGCACAGTTCACAGGTATGAGGACAGTCCTCGCCTCTTTCTTGTGTCTGACTTCTGATGGGTTCAGCAAATAAAGGCAGGGCGAAGAGAGTCACTGATAACACTGTCAGCATCAGAGTAGCTACAATCATACTCTTCCTTGTGTTTTTCATCGTGTTCTCATCCCCTCCAAGATCAGCCAGTTACTTATCAGGAATACCGAGGAACAATATGGAACAACTGTTCCTTACTGAGTGCAGAGCGTGCGCGGGCAAGCTTATTACGCTCGCGCAGCCGCCAACTTCCAAACGCGCGCGCATGTTCCTCAAATTTACTTGTAATCTTGAGGATTTTGGTTTCTTCTCTCAACACATGTTAATAGCTGCTTTTCCTTTGCGCGCGCGCGGGACGATTCAAGATGTTCACACACAGGCTACGGAGACCCCCATGAGCTATCGTTATATAATTCCTGAATGTGTCTGGATCATAAGTTCGTGCTGGAGAAAAGACCGATTTCCAGATAGGAGATAATAAAAGATGTCTGATTTCATACCTCGGCCTTTGGCGTGGATCGAGATGAGAAACGCCGAGAACTGGGTTATAGAAAACTCAGATCTCATAGAGACACTCAAGGAGGCTTCGAGAACGGTTGTTGAGGTCTTCAAATTCCTGAGAGGTCATGGATACGACACAGACTCTGGCATAAGGAAGACCCTGAAGACCGGTGAGCAGTGTGGTGTCTTGCACCGGACGGCGAAGTATCCAGTTC
>CAZZFH010000245.1:0-4206 GCA_964653295.1 uncultured Candidatus Bathyarchaeia archaeon
GGTAACTACGCCAGAGGAAGCGAAAGAGACTGGGAAAACCATCGTCTACATACAGGGAAATATTCATCCTTCTGAGGCGGAGGGAAAAGAAGCTGTGCTGATGCTTATGCGTGACATTGCATGCGGGAAACATAGCGATCTATTGGAGAGACTCATCATACTGCTTGCCCCCGACTTCAACCCCGATGGCAACGAGGCATGGGAGGTAAAAAACACCAGCACATTCAGCGGTACCCCCCACATCCAGAGCATCAGACACAACGCCAAGGACGAGGACATCAACAGGGACGCCATCAAGATGAAGACATTGAATATGCAAGGGCTCTATGAGAACGTGCTCAACAAGTGGGATCCAACAGTCTTCCTCGACCTCCACAGCATGGGCAGAGTACAACACGGATACAGTATACTCTATGCTCCAAGCTACACCCCAACAGCCCACCCCAAGCCACGGGAATATACCCAGTATCAGCTCTTGCCGGCTATCAAAGAGCTCGCCGAGAAAAAGTATGGATGCATGTTCTTCACCCACGCGGATTTTGATTGGGAAAAGTGGCCCCCAGAGGACTGGGACCCGGTCAAGGGAGGGTACAGTGTGGAAGCCAAGTTCATAGTAAACGCCGTTGGGCTCAGAAACCGGTTGAGCATACTCACAGAGACTCCTGGGCACGTTGGTTTCGAGAAAAGAATCTACGCCAGTTATGCCTTCGCTCACTGTCTACTCGAATATGCTTATAACCATGGCTTAGAGATGCAACAAATATGCCTTGAAGCAGATGAAGACACGATCCAACAGATACGAGATAAAGCACCCAGTGGTGAACTAAGGAACTGGGTGGAAGGAGAATATACTGAACAAGATGAACCATGCGACCTCTACGCCTACCCCACGCGCAAAGAAGAATACATACCCGGAACCAGCATCATACGTCACTGGATAGGAGAAGGAGAACCACCACTAATCAAGGGCGTCAAGGACCTAACTAGACCCATCGGGATCAAAGACAGTATAGTTCCAAGAGGATACGTCTTCTATGAGGCACTATCAGAGGTGGCTGAAAAGCTTCGAGCCCACGGCGTAAAAATAACCCAGACTGAGACACAGGCTACCTATGAGGGATACAAGTTCAGGATAGAGGGTTTCCACGAGATACAGAAAGGCTGGATAAGGTTCTACGAGATGACAGAACTCCATGGAGCCTGGGTAAAGACAGAGAAAACCTACCCAGCTGGAAGTTACATAGTAGATATGGCGCAGCCTCTAGCCAACGTGGCGTTTTACTGTCTTGAGCCCGAGGTGGGTGATGGGCTCGTCGGATGGAATTACTTCAATGAATACCTGAAACGCATAGGTGCAGAGAGCAATAAGGTTGATTTCCCTGTTTTCAAGTACCTATAAATTGTTGAGAATATGGTAGCTCGGCCCTAAAGTGGAGAAAGGAGACACGAACTACCTGCATTATCGCTGAAGCGGTTATATAAAAAGTATTTTACTTATGCAAATTTATATAAAAATGTCGAATATCGATAATTGTATTAACCAAGTTGTACTAAAATAACTCATGTCTGATGAGTTACAAAAAGTAGAGCTGCTAGACTTGGAGATCGAGTCTATCCTGAGTTTCTTCATTGGAGTCGTTAGCACAAAATCACTACAATATCTTGGAGTATCTGTCAAGCAAGGCGAAGAACAGGAAAAGAATCTCGATAAGGCTCGCTTAGCTATTGACGCCACTAGTATAATGGTGGATAAGCTTGAACCGTTTATTGATCAAGAAGAGCACAGTCAGTTAAAGCAGGTTGTGAGCAATCTCCAATTCGCGTATCTGCGCGAGTCAACCTAATTCCATATTTGTCCCACTGAAAAATAGATTCAGTCGATGATGTTTTAACCCCCCTCACCCAAGTTTTTCTGATAGAATTGCCAAAACTAAGGATTAGTTGGAAAGAGTATGGTAATAGGCTTGAGAAACTCAGGACGCATATGCGTGAGGAGAGCTTTGACGCCTATTTAGTGACAAGCGGAGTGAGTATCTTCTACTTCAGCCACTTCTACCACATGGTAACCGAGAGACCAGCCGCGTTACTAGTTGAGCCTGATGGGAAACCAATCTTCTTGGGGCCCCTATTGGAATCAGATCACCTGAGGTTACAGACACCACTGATAGGTGAATGCTACACGTATCTGGATTATCCGGGTGAGAAACACCCCATGGAGTGTTTCACTGAATGGATCACAGAACTCGGGTATGATAAAGCCAAGATAGGCACTGATAACCCGGCTGGAGCAGGTGGAACCATGGGGTATGTTGGACCCAAGCTCAATGAGCTATTGAAGGACGTTGAGCTTGTTGCCGATGGGCAGTATCTATGGGACATCAAATTATTGAAGAGCAGTGAGGAGATCGAGCTCATCAAGGAATCAGCTAAATGGGGCAACCTAGCCCACACATATCTCCAGGAATACACTCGCCCCGGGCTCTATGATATGGAGGTAAGGCTCTTGGCGACGCTGGAAGCAACCTCGGTGATGAAGAAAGCGCTGGGGTCTGGTTATGAGTCGATTAAGGGAAGGGCTGTTGGCGCTGGATTCAGGGGGCAGGTGGGTTGGAAATCAGCTTTACCCCACAGTATTGACCTGAATCGTCCTCTCAAAGATGGAGATGTATTGGTGACTGGGGCAGGGGCCGATATTGGTGGATATGGGAGCGAGCTTGAACGCACCATGATAATCGGTGAACCCACTGCCAAGATGGAACGAATGTTCAATACCATGTGCAATGCACAGGAAGCAGCAGCAGAGGTACTCAAACCCGGAAACACATGCGCTGACGTGGATAAGGCAGCAAACAAGGTCTTCAAGGACGCTGGTTACTGGGAACTGGTTAAACACCACACTGGACACGGCATAGGGTTACTGGGGCATGAGCCTCCTTATCTTGATCAGGGTAATCCACAGCCACTTGAGGCTGGTATGGTGGTGAGCCTTGAGCCTGGTATCTATGAGTTGGGGTATGCTGGGTTCAGGCACAGCGATACACTGGTTGTGACCGAGGATGGATGTGAGTGGATCACGTATTATCCACGGGATATCGAATCCATGACCATCCTATAGGTTCTCTTTGAGCCACTCCAACACTTTTTCCTGTAAAAGTATTCTGTGGTCACTGAATCCATGGTCTGCGCCATCGATTAGCGCCCATTTCTTGGGTGGTGTCGCTTTCTCGTAGAGTGCTTTGCAGTCATCTGGGTGTGTCACGTTGTCTGCTGAGCCTACTGTTACCATTATTGATGCTTCGATCTCGGCTACTTTATCCATGGGGTTAAGTTTTCCAGCTGCTTCCATCATGTTAGCTTTATACTCCTCCTTGTCTCCGTATGCTAGTTTTCCATTCGCCATACTTAGAAATATGTTGAAGATGTTGTCTATCACTCCCTCAGCGAGCCATTTGGAAATATCTGAGGCTGGTGACATCAGTACTCCTGTCTTGATTGTCTTATCACTGCTCATGACATTTGTCAATGGGATTGCCCCCATGCTATGAGATATTAACCCAACTCTTTCAGGATCGACAAAGCTCAGGGATTTAAGATACTTTATAGCATCAACTGTACTGGGTGCGAGGTTAGAGAACCTGTAGGTTCCTTCACTGCCCCAAGCTCCCTGATAGTAGAATACAAGTACAACTATTCCGTTTAGGGCTAGTTCTTCTGCAAGGTCCATGTTCTTTGTGTCTCCCGGGTATCCGTGGCAGATAGCTACTGCAGGATGTCTACCCTCTTTTGCTGGTCTGTATGTTCTTCCCTTGAGGCTCTGGTGTTTGCTCTTGAATGTGGTATCTTCTACTATTATCGCCATTTTCACTCTACTCTCCTATTGCTTATCTACCTTAACTATTTTAACAGACCCACTCCAATCTACACCCGATGGGGAAGCGCATCACCACCAAGTTCAAGCCACAAAACAAGTGGGTACGGGATATGGTAGAAAGCGATCCACACATAGCCAACACCCTTGACGTAACACGGGACATGCTCAAGCTCCAAGCTCCCAGTAACAGCATGTGCAGTATCTGCAAGGGAGGAAAGATGCTCTGCGGAAAGACAACATGCCCCATCATGGAGCGATTGGGTGCTTTCAACACAATGTTCCAGAGTATTAAAGGCACTGAGATCGATGGGAGTAGTCCTCCGAGCGTCTTTGTT
>CAZZFH010000246.1:0-4169 GCA_964653295.1 uncultured Candidatus Bathyarchaeia archaeon
TTCTTTGGGCGCCAGACTAGGATGGCGAGGTCCCCGATTGATGGTGTGATCGAGGCTTTTTCATCTAGTACGGGTCGTATGATGATTAGGGGTCACCCGGTCCCTGTTGAGGTTTTTTCACATTTTCCCGGAAAGGTAGTGGATATCTATCCAGATGAGGGCGCAGTAGTCGAGACTCAGGGATACCGTTTCAATGGAGTATTCGGTGTGGGTGGAGAAACCCATGGTATCTTGGAGATGGCAGTAGATTCGGGTGATATCCCATTGACTAGCACAGAGATTATGCCTGAGCACAGTGGTAAGGTGCTCGTTGGCGGTAGCGTGGTTACTCTCGATGCCCTTCGTGAGGCAGTCAAGCGTGGCGTCAAGGGAATAATCGTAGGTGGTGTTGATCAGAAGGATCTTACCTATTTCCTTGGCTATGAGATTGGTCATGGGGTTACTGGCGGTGAGGATGTGGGGTTGACATTGATATTGATGGAGGGGTTCGGTGTCAACCCGGTTACAGATACGGTCTTTGATTCTTTCAGAGAGTTATCTGGTAGACTTGCCTGTATTGATGGGACTACTCATATCAGGTCACGTTCGCTACGACCCGAGATCATTGTTCCCCTCTAATTTTTTCTCTGAAAACCTATTAATCTCTGAGCCATGTATAGCCGTGTAGATATACTTTGACAGTTGATATTATTATTAAGAATGGGTTGACCGTGCTCCCAAGCGGTATAACCCAGTCATCCATCGTTATCGATGGAGGAAAGATCATCGGCATAATGAAGAGCAGCGAGCCCAAGGCAGACAGGGTTATTGACGCCAAGGGAAAGGTAGTGCTTCCCGGCATGATTGATATGCATGTTCATCTACGTGACCCAGGTTTCCCTGAACGAGAGAACTTTGAGTCAGGCACCCGAGCAGCGGCTGCAGGTGGGGTTACCACTGTTATCGATATGCCCAATACTGTGCCAGCCACGGTTACCCTTGAGGCATTCAAGGAAAAACAGGCCATCGCTGACAAGAAGAGCCTAGTTGATTTTGGTTTCATCGGTGGAGCCGGTGAGGTGCCCAAAGAGGATATTATTGCACTGGCTGATGCCGGTGCTACTGCTTTCAAGAGCTTCCTTATCGCGAGGTTCAAGGAGCTGGCTGCAAGCGATTATACCTTGTTCAAGCATATGCAGCTTCTGGGAGAGCTTGATAGGCCATTACTTGTTCACGCTGAGAACGGTGACTTGGTCGACAAGTTCATGGAGGAGGCTGTGGCTTCTGGTAGGACTGATCCCTTGGCTCACTGTGATTTCAGGCCAGATATCTGTGAGATCGAGGCTATTATGAGGACCATTACCTTGGCGGCTGAGACTGATGTGCATCTGCATATCTGTCATATGAGTGCAGCGGGTGGAGTTGATATCTTGGAATGGGCTCAATCCATGGGTCAGATGGTGACAGGCGAGACCAGCACCAATTATCTATTGTTCACACGGGAGACCATGGAGGAGCGTGGACCTTATGCTAAGGTTGATCCACCTCTTCGTTCCAAGGAGGATCAGGTGAGACTCTGGGAGGGACTGAACGATGGGACCATCGATGTTCTTGCCAGTGATCATGCTCCTTATACCAAGGAGGAGAAGGACAGGGGCTTCGATAATATATTTGATGCTCCCAGCGGTGGGGTAGTTATTGAGACCACCCTACCTTTGATGCTGGATGCTGTGAATAATGATAAGATGAGCCTTGAGCGGCTTGTAGAGGTGTTCAGTAGTAATCCTGCTCAGATAAATGGATTGTATCCTAGGAAGGGAGACTTGATGCTGGGCGCTGACGCTGATATAGTTATCTGTGACATGGATATGCCATTCCACATCAAGGGCGAGAACCTCCAAACCATCCAAAAGATAACCCCATACGAGGACATGAAAGGCAAGGGAATGCCGGTAATGACCCTTGTACGTGGTGAGGTAGTCTATGATGCTGGTCAGGTAATCGGGAAACCCGGTTATGGTGTCTTCCAGGCTCCCTTGGAGTAATACCCTTTTTCTATCCCTTTTCTGTTTTCATTATTATGAGATTAGAACTTGTATCAATTCCTGTGAGTGATCAGAATACCGCATTGGACTTCTATGAAAAGATAGGATTCACCAAGGTCAGGGATATTATGTTCGGGGAAGGCATGAGGTGGCT
Organism: uncultured Candidatus Bathyarchaeia archaeon; assembly: GCA_964653295.1. Taxonomy (GTDB): domain Archaea; phylum Thermoproteota; class Bathyarchaeia; order TCS64; family TCS64; genus RBG-16-57-9. The sequence goes on from CAZZFH010000246.1 coordinate 2,179, forward strand.
TGAGCTTTCTTTGGACGGTGAGACGAACATCGCTTTGGTTAACTGGTTCCCAGAGATGCCTGCGGGGAGCATTCACGGTTTAATAATCAAGGTAGATGATATTGAAGCTAAGCACAAGGAGTTATCTAGTGAAGGTGTGAAGATTGATCCTATTTTTGATACTCCTTGGGGAAGGTTTGCCAACTTCAATGATCCAGATGGGAATGGCTGGAGCCTTAGGGTAGATGCTTAACGCCTCGTTACCAAAACGCTTTTTGTCATCTTTTCTCGGTAACCATGACTCTTTTTTACCACATACCAGACATGAAATAATTTGTTTTAGAGGTTATTTTAATAAAATAGGTTGATTCCGGGGTTATCTGGGTAGACCCCCCTCCCCCCCTCAGTGGTATGCTTTCTTCAAGAAGTCTCTGATGAGTTCCTCGAATCGCTCTGGTACGTCTTGTGGGATCATGTGACCTGTTCCCTCAACCACTACGGCTTCGAAATCTGGTAATATTTTTTCCATACGTTCCATTGCATCAGGATCGACTGTACTGCTCTCTTTACCTTTCAATAATAACACCGGGCACTGTATCCACTCTACGAATGGCCAGAGATCAATCATCAATCCGCTACGAACCGAGTCTCCCCTAGGCTTGAGCCAGAGCTTACCATCTTTTTCCGTGAAAGCGTACTTGAGCCTGTTCTCAACATAGTAATCTGTGAACCCGGGGTATCGCTCAGCCATCCACTCCCTCGCCTTCTCCTCATTTTCAAAGTAATCGGGTGGCTGGGGTCTACTGGATCTTCCCGTTGACTCGAATGGCGCTATATCCACAAGCACCAATCCATTGTACTCCTCTGGGTGCTCTGCTGTTAGTATCATGCCCATCATGCCGCCCACGCTGTGCCCGATCAAGACGCTGGGATAGAATCCAAGCTGCATGTAGCAGTTCCTGATGATCTCGGCGTGCTCATTCAACGGTATCTGGGTTGTGGGTGAGTCGCTGTCACCATGCCCCAGTATTGTAAGACTGAGTATGTTGTGGTCGTCTTTGAGGGAGTCTGCGAGTTTGTCCATGCTGTGGGCATCCATGCCCATGCTGTGGATCAAGAGTATTCTGGGTCCATCTCCTTCCCAGTGTACATAATGAACCCTGTAACCATAACTATCTAGATGTCCTTCCTTCATAACAATCAAGAATATACTGTTTATGATAGTTAAAAATGAATCATCACTGCTTCAAGCGCCTGTATTATCTGTGCCTTGGCTCTATTCCCATAGCCATTAATATGGCACCTTTTTCTGCTATTGTTCTTGCTAGTATAGATGAATAACCATCTGCATTTTCCTCGCGCTCGCGAACAGGTAAAACACTGAAAATTCGGGAATATTTAGGGTTCTCTGATTATTAAAATAACACACTATATATTGATGCATCGACCCTCATGGCTTGAGACTGATTCTATTTGAGTAGCCACAAACTATCCTTCACAAAAGTAGCAGAAACCACCGATATCCCTCCTGGAAAGATGATGAAGGTAAAAATCAAAGAGATCGAGATACTAATCGCTAACGTGAATGGAAAATTCTACGCCATTGATAACAAGTGCAGTAACGACCAAGCAGACCTATCCACTGGGACCCTCAAAGGTAAAGTCGTCACATGCCCAAAAAACAGCGCAGAGTTCGATGTAACCAGCGGAAAAAATGTGAAGGGACCAAAGATGATGCTATTCAGGGCCAAGACTGATGACCTGAAAACTTATGAGGTAAAAATCGAGGGCAACAATATTCTGGTTCACCAAGCAAGCACTTGGGGTATGTAACCTCTAGCTACCCTTCTTGTTCCTTATACTGTCCTTGAGCCCATGTAATGATTTCCTTCGCCGCGTCTGCGTCCTCCCATTTGAGGACCTCGGTTACCTTTCCCTCGGCTCGCTTGTAGTTATTATAGAAATATGTCAACTCATCAATCACACTACGTGGCAAATCCTCAAGACTCTTG
>CAZZFH010000247.1:0-4127 GCA_964653295.1 uncultured Candidatus Bathyarchaeia archaeon
TATTAGAGATCGAGAGCCGATCTGATGCCTTGTATGAGGAGATAGTGTGGAGGTCACGAGCTATTGGGGTTGTGCGTCTCACAGAGCTAGTGTATGGTCAGGATTTCCTAGAGATAGTCAGGATATTCATGATGCTGCTCTTCTTAGCCCAGAGACTCAAAGTTGACCTTATCCAGAGCGAGGAAGAGATCGATGTAGACATCACCATAATGGAGGAGGTAGCACCAGATGATGTCTAGAAAAGAAGAGCTATTAGAGATGCGGCTTCAGGCTCTTGAGGCTGCCCTTTATGCGGCTGGGCGTCCTTTGACGATCGGTGAGATCAAGCCTGTGCTTCGCACTAGGTCTGATACTGTCTCAAAGAAAACTGTATCTCTGCTTCGAAAACGGTATAACGCTCGTAATCAAGCCCTAGAGATTGTAAACCTCACCGATGGACGTGTATCCATGCAGCTTAAACAGGTCTATGATGACTTCGTAAAGCAGTTCAACAACAAACCATTGCTGAAACTAGGTCCATTGAAGACCCTCAGCTACATCGCGTTCCACCAACCAGTAGACCAACGTCAGGTTATAGCCGACCGTGGAAGCCACGTATATAGCCACTTAAGGATGATGGAAAACATGGGATTAATTCATAGAGATAGAACAGAAGACCGGAGCTTCACCATAACAACAACAGCATTCTATGGTGACTACTTTGGTTTCAGTCACAACCCTGAACGCAGTAAGCTACAGTTGAAACAGGTGTTCAGAGAGCTGAAGATAACCAAGATGGAGAATGGGGCTATCGAGAACCTATTCGATGGGGTTATCGATGGACTAGATGATTTGGATGAACTGAAGGAGGATGGGTTAGCAGACTCTGGGGATGGGCTCACTCAAGGGCTTCCTCAGTATGCGGGTTCCACCGACAACGGTTCTGAGTAAAACCATTCCCGGTCTATCTGGTCTAACTTCCCCTACTATCTCAGCATCCTTACCATACTTTGTCTTTCTAACCGCCTTGAGTATGCTCTCTGCGTCCTCAGATGAGACTATCATGATGGCTTTTCCCTCGCAGGTAACCTCAAGAGGATCAAGCCCAAGCATATCGGAAGCAGCCTGTACACTCTTTTTCACAGGAATCTTAGTAGAGTCAAGCCATATGCTTACTTTGGATTTCTCTGCGACTTCATTGAGCGCCATAGCCAAACCACCGCGGGTACAATCCTTCATCGCCTTGACCTCGCCAGCATCCATGGCTGCCTTGACAGTCTCATGTATGGGCGAGACATCCGAGACCAACTCCGTCTCGAATGATAGCCCCTCACGCATAGACATCAACGCAATACCATGATCCCCAACACTACCAGTGATAATGACCACGTCACCTGGAGATGCCTGACTATCAAGGACCCTTTTCCCCCTAAGTATGCCAACGCCGGTGGTGCTGATCACCATGCCGTCGAGGCTTCCCTTGGGCATGACCTTAAAGTCCCCCGCTATAATTGCTACATCAGCCTCCTTGGCTGCCGCGTTCATGGATGATACTATCTTCTTCAGATCCTCCATAAGGATCCCTTCCTCCACGATGATGCTATCCAGTATCGCCACTGGCTCAGCGCCCATGACTGCAGTATCGTTAACAGCGCCACAGACCGCAAGCCTGCCCAAGTCTCCCCCTGGGAAGAAAATCGGATCAACAGTATGTCCATCCGTGGATAGGATCACCTCGTATTCACCTATTCTGATAGAGGCTCCGTCATCCAAAGCGTCTAATGCGATACCGTCCCGTGCCTGTCTTTTCTCGAAAATCTTCAGAAACAGCTCATGAATCAGTGTATCCTCTGTGCTCCCGCCGGCGCCGTGGCTTAGTTTTACAACTTCGTCGCTCATGGTCTATTTTCATCCCTTTTTCTATGTCTTATAGGTATCGATACATGGCATTTAACGAGTCCTTTTTATACTGCTTCCTTTTCTATTTGCCAGAACTAAGAGGAATAACGCTTTGGCATGGCATGACAGACTAACCAAGAGAAAAAAGACAGGTGGCAAGAAACGAGCATACAGAACCCATAGAGTCTATGAGCAAGGCAGGCAACCAGTAGAGACCTTATTCGGTGAGACCAAGCGCAAAAAAGTCAAGGGTATCAGTAGGATGAGCAAGGTCAAACTAGTTAAGGCAGACTATATCAATGTCTCAAACCCAGAAATAGGTACTACCGAGCGCCTAGAGATCCTCGACATTGTAAGGAACCCAGCCAACGCTGACTACAATAGGCGAGGAGTAATCACCAAGGGAACCATCGTCAGGACCGAGAAGGGACTAGCGAAGATCGTCTCAAGGCCTGGTCAGGAAGGCTCCCTCAGCGCAGTCGTTTACGAAGAGTAAACCCTATAGCCGCACTGCGGCTAGAATATTCTACGAGTGGTCTCATTGAGAGGAAGAGGAAAGCTACGGATCTGGCCCACGTATTTTGATATCAGGTATAGCCGCAGCGAGGGCAGGAGAGTACCACGTGATAAGGCTATTCGGGATCCTAAGATCGAGGATATCGAGAAAGTTGCATTGAAGCTTGGGTTGAAGCCTGTTCTTAAGCTGGGTGCTGCATACAGCAAGTATCCTTGGAAGAAGACTGGGATGCTGCTTGTGGATAAGAAGGGCTCAAAGGTAGAGGTCATCAATATGATAGCGGAGGAGCTGCAATAATGTCTGATAAGATTTTACTCGGAAAGGGTATGCATCAATCAAAGGGCAACAAGAATCTGATAATCACGCTCACAGCAGATGCTAGGATAGGGCAACCAGTAGCTGATAAGGATGGTAAACCCATTGGTAAGATATTCGATATATTTGGACCAATTGAGGCTCCTTTTGCTTCTATAAAACTCGATGAAGGTGTTCAGCTGGGTAAGGTAGCTGAAAAACCCGTTTTCTTAGGCTGGGCAGTGCCCAAGAAGAATCGTAGGGATAAGAAGCGGCGTAGGTCACGTTAAATAATCTTTCACGGTGACTGGTTCGCTGTCTCGGGTATAGACTCTTGGGACCCTTCTTGTGATCTGGCATGTTACCTCATGAGTAATAGTGTCCATTAGTAATGCCATCTCCTCCCCGTCTGGAGCGACCCCACCCGGGTACCCAATAAGAATAACCTCATCGCCTACCCGGGTTTCTGGTATATCTGATACGTCTACCATGAACTGGTCCATGCAGACTCGCCCAACGATGGGCGCCTTTTGGCCATGAATCTCCACAAAGCCATGGTTAGATAGTGCCCTCCTGTAGCCATCGGCGTATCCCATGGGTATGGTGGCTATCTTGGATTCTTGTTTGGTTGTGTATGTGAGACCGTAGCTGATTCCTCTCTCGGGTGGGACTGTTTTCAAGTGGCTTATCTTGGCGTGAAGCGTCAATACTTGTTTGAGTTTTACTCTTTCATGGTCTACTTCTGGTGAGGGGTAGTAGCCGTAGAGCATTATCCCGGGTCTCACCATGTCATGGTTGTATTCTGGTAGGTCGATGATCGCCGCGCTGTTGGAGACATGCTTGATGGGAATCTTCACGTCTCTTTCTTCAATCTCTTTGACTATCTCCAAGTATTTCGCGTACTGCATTCGAGTATATCCCTTATCAGCTTCATCAGAGACAGCGAAATGAGTGAATACCCCCTCAAGTTCCAGCCTTGGAAGCCCTGATAGCTCTACAATGCTCTCAACAGTCTCATCATTTGGTTGATAACCCAGCCTACTCATCCCAGTGTCTATTTTCACATGAAAACGAGCCACAGTATTCAGCTCCTGAGCAACCTTGTTCAGGTGAAGCCCCTGTTCGTGACTGTAGATCGTTGTGGTTACGTTTTTCTCGATGGCTTTCCAGTGAAGATAATCAGGGGTATACCCGAGGCAGAGTATTGGTGCATCGATCCCCCATTCTCTCAACTGGAACCCCTCATCAGGGGTGGCAACTGCCAGCATATCCGCCCCATTCTCTAGGAATGTCTCAGCGCAGACCCTTACTCCATGCCCATACCCATCTGCTTTTACTGCGGTCATTATCTTTGTTGGCTTGGGTACGATTCTTCGTACTTCACGCATGTTGTGTGATAGGTGGTCTAGGTTTACCTCTGCCTAGACTGGGCGAATAT
>CAZZFH010000248.1:0-4118 GCA_964653295.1 uncultured Candidatus Bathyarchaeia archaeon
GAAAAGGAGATCAAGCAGAGGAGCAAGGAAAACGTGCACGCCATCTTCCAGGGCAGAGAGGCTGACATTACCCCCGCGGAGGATAGGACATGAGCAGCACAAAGCTGGAAATTGACATCAAGCTCAGTGAACTCATCGAGGAGGCGGGTTCGGAGATATCTGATCTCCAATTCCTTCACGCCTGGCAGACCTATGAGGGAGTGAAGGTATGTGAGGAGCTTCACTTTTTCGAGGACCCGGATATAGGGGAGAAGTTGAAGGAGCATTTTAAGCGCACTCGATCCTTGAACCTGTTGAGGCATCTTGGGCCAGCTGAGGCTGCGGAGAAACTTATCTCACTGCCTGTTATTGTGAGGGCTCAGAAAACCGCTAGGGAAGCAGCTGAGAAGGCAGCCAAGAAGGGGAGAAAGAAGCCATGACAAAGCGTAGATGGGCTTTACTATTCTACGTAGCTGGTGCCCTGATACTGGCTCATCAGATTATCTGGTGGGGTAGGATCGACTGGGATCAGGTGATGCACCACGAGTTTTTTGCAGCTGTGGCCATGGCTCTAGGCGCCGGGATCATGGTGGGGGAACGCAACCCATGACAGGCGAAATTACCTTTGGAGGCGATGTTCCCAGCGTATTTTTCAAGGGTTTACCCTATACCAAGAAGCGTAAAAGATTGCCCAACTACGCTGCCTCTCTCAGAAAACTCGTGTTGAGGCCTCTGGGTGGCTATGTTACCTTCCGTGGCTTTGTCCTTGTGGGCAGCATGGGCGGAGGTAAGACGGAGTTCGCCCGGTCTATGACTCAGATGATCAAGGATCATTATGGCGCCGAGAACGTGAACGCCATAGTCAATAAATCGGGTGACCTCGAGGCGCTGCTGCAGACTATGAACAGCCAGCCGGTTCAGGTGCTCTTCTGCGATGATAGCATGAAGGAGTTGCCCAAGGATCTGCAACATAAATTCACCTTGATCAGGCACACACATGAGGATATCTTACGCGAGGAAGGCCTACCAGAGGTGGGTCACATCGTGTGCTTCTGGGGCACCCAAGACTACTTTGGCTTGGATAACAAGGTGCGAAGAGTCTCTCATGGAATCATCCTCAAGACCAGTACTCTGGACGAGTATGTAAGACGTGAGATTGACACCCGATTTGGGGAGTTGGCTGTGAAAGAGCTTGATCGCATCGATCATCAGGTTCTCTACGAGTACAATGATAAGGCCATGAACAAGAGCATCATCCGACTCAGAGGGAAAGAGGATACAGGCATTGTCAGCTTCGAGCTAGTGGATCAGGACCCCTTCATCGAGATTGAGAGTCTCGAAGAGGACGCCGAGGCCGTGAAGGTTCCTAGTTTTCTACAGAAACACGTTGAATCTCTTGATGAGGAGCAGGTGAGCTGGGAGCGTGTGGACGTCATCAAAGATCCTGACTTTCTCAAGCTCATCTATGACAAGATCCCTGAAGCAGTCAAATCGGTAAAGACCCACAAGTACAAGCCTCAACACGCGGAGGCTTGGAGAGCCCACTTCATAGAGGGTATCGGATGGGATCACGTTGCGGAAGCCCTCGGCTATAGGAGCACAGCTGTTTTTCTGAACAATTATGATGCGGGTGGTTGGATGGCCATATTAAGCGCTGAGGTTCTGGGGTATGCTCTTGAGCTGGCACTTCAAGAGAGGTACTATCCGGAGTGTGCTGTCCTTGGTTCTAATAACCCCGGTGATCCTGACCTCTTCGATGAGAAAACAGGGCTTATGGTGGAGGTGAAGATGAGGAAAAGAGTGGAGAGGGCATCTCTAAAAATGCTCAGTTCGTCAGAACTGAAAAACCTCAGGGAGGGTAAACCGACGCAAGTTGTCATTGTCACATACAGCCCGAAGGAGTGCAGCATCCACGTCTGGGAGCCTCTGTTCAATCCCACTCCCAGCCCAGCCCAGGAAGGCCAGGAGGAGGCTGTAGAGGAAAGCGAGAAAACGAGAGAAACGAGACCCAGACACGGAATTGTCGCACGTGCGACAAAACCGGAGACCGGCCCCAGAACCCCGGGGACGGGGGTTGAACAGTTGCTGGAGCTGGAGGAGGGACTGAATCCTCTGTTTATCCCAGTTGCTCGTGACATCCTCAAGAAAACCATGGAAGCAGCCACAGCTGCGCTGGTCAAGGAAGGAGGAGCCCCATTGGAAATACTGGAGATGTCCATTGATCACACGATTGGAGAGGTCAAGGAGGTCGAGAAGAAAGGCATCTATGACCCGGAGACCACGCAGACCATAATCACCTACTTGAAGCGCTACAAGGAGCGTAAAACTCTTGATCGAGGAGCCTGATCCCACGATTCCGGACCCTGTGGCCTATCTCAAGGCTTGTTTTGAGTATGCTAGGGTAAAACGCAGGGAGAAGCTCACTCAACTAATTCGAGAACGAGGGAAAAGGGAGGTGAGAGTGAATGGTTAACCAAGGATCATTATGGGGTAAACTCAAGGGAGCTTGGAAGGGCTGGCACATCGCTAAGAGAAAAGGAGATCGCAAGGGTATGAAGAAGGCCAGAGGAGACATCAAGAAACACGCTGAGGCGCTGGGACTCAAACCTAAACTACCCAAAGATGAAAAATAACCTATTTTTTCACTCAAATGAATAAACTGCAGGTAGATATCCTGCTCTTTTGTTACGCAAATGCATAAAGCCACCCCATTTTCAACCGTGTCCGACTCAACAACCTAGGTAGACTATATAGGCAGGCACAGCGCAGGGCTGCTTCGAGGCTCATCGATGGGTCGTTTTTTTCCATATCTGGGAGGTAAAACCGCTATGATACCTGAACTACTTGAGATCATACCTGAGCATAGTCGCTACGTTGAGGTGTTCGGAGGCAGCGCAGAGCTGCTCTTCAGCAAGCCAAGGAGCAAGCAGGAGGTCTACAACGACATAAACGGATACTTGGTGAATCTATTCATTCAGGTCCGTGACAATCTCGACAAGCTCATGGAGAGGCTTAACTGGCTACCCTTCAGCAGAGACATCTACGAGAACTGGAGCCATGATTACCGGAACGGTGTGGCGCCAAGTGACCCGATTGAGAATGCTGCGAGATTCTATTATGTGCTCTGCAGTCAATTCGCGGGGAAAATGTACGCTGGGTGGGCTATCGGAAGGACCAGCTGGACCCAACGCAGACTTGATAACCTCATGGTTATCCATGAGCGGCTTCAAGGCGTGGCTGTGGAGTGCAATGGATTTGAGAAGATACTCCAGACATGGGATAACCCGGAGACGTTCTTCTTCCTTGACCCACCATATCTTGGTATGACTGGGTATAGGCAGGGTTTTGGGTTGAAGCAGCATAAACTGCTTCGACTCAGCCTTGATGATATTCATGGAAAATGGGTGCTGACCATCAATGACCACCCTACTGTGAGGAAGATGTATCGAGAATACCCAATGACTGAGACCGAGACAAGCCTTGCAGCTGAGAAACTGAAGCACAAACAGACCCGATCAGGACTGAAACAGCTGATTATATCAAACTTCTAATCTTTTTGACTATCCGATCCCCACACACACCCAGCCCACAGAGGCCAGCCATAGGACACAAAAACACAGCCAACATAACCAGCTCGAGGAGCTGAACATGAAAGAGGAGGCGGGATCGGATAGGGCTCTGGACGATCTAGGTTTATATTGGAAAATTAATAACAAAAAAATTTGACCTAATTCCATCATTGATTAATTTTCTATATAAAACTAAAAGAGGACTAAAGCATGAAGATTAGTGAAATTAATACCAAAGAAAATAATGCGTCTTGCGATGGAGTTTTTATTTTCTTGCTAATTTATCTAAAAATCCGACTCCCAATAGTAAAAATTGAAATTGTGTATTATCGTCGAAACCGGTAAACAATGCAATAAGTATAGATCCAAGAATATATCCACACATGTAAAATAGGTTCCAATATTTTGAATCCTCGGCAACTGCCAGTACTCCTACTAAATTTGAAAACATAATAATTCCATTATCTTTGAAAATAATTTTTAGAATTATTGTTTGTAAGGAACCAATTAAGAAACTATATAGCGGTTTTTTAAAACCATCACTAGTATTGGGCACAACATTTGTTAGTT
>CAZZFH010000249.1:0-4115 GCA_964653295.1 uncultured Candidatus Bathyarchaeia archaeon
CTCTGTGGTGCGTTTCACCGGTGGGTCGCGGTCCAGTACCCTCATCTCGATACCAGTTTCTATACAGAATTCCTCGATATTGTGGGCGTTGTAGACCATCTCGGGTCTTGTATAGGATGCCGTGGCTGGGCACTCACCAACAATGCAATGGTTTCCTTGTTCCTTGAGTAACTCTGCTGTTGCTTTCAGTATTCGCAGGTCTGTGGTGCAACCTGACTCGGGTGGCTGTACATTGAAAAGATTGGGCTTGAGGAGCACAGTTTCTCCGGGCTCAATGAACATGTTGATACCTCCAAGGAGTCTTATAGCCTGTTTTACCGCCTTCTCGATGCCATAGTTTGTACGTGTGACTGCTACCCGGAATTTCATAGGGTTCTCTCTGTTTTCGTTTCTTAAAATATCAATGGTTACACGTCCATTATACTGACGAGATGAAAATGGTGATATAACCAAAGATTTTCTTGATTATGATAGGTAGGGACTGGTTTCCAGCGGTTTTGTCTGTGGCTGGGTCTTCAGCAAGTCATGGATATTAATAGAGCCTACTAGTTTGTCATCAACAACAGGCAGGGTGGTCTGCTTGAGTTCAGTCATTATGGTGAGGGCGTCCTCGAGGCTCGTGTTTGGACGAGCCAAGATAATATCACAGTTGGTTATCTCGCTTATAGGCGTCTGGTTCGGTCTGAATCCCTCTGTGTATGTGTAGCGGAGGACGCATCTTAGATCGACTATTCCCAGGATATCGTTGCCATCCATTACGAATATTGAGTCTTGACCCGATTGGATCATCATATGCACAGCCTCTGTCACAGTAGTCTCTGTATCGGCTATAGTCGGATTGGATTTCATTGCGTGCCTTACCTTGAGTATCATAGATTCACCTCAAAATCGATTTTCTTGAGAAGCTCCTTGTACCGGTTCCTGATGGTTACCTCGGTTATCTGGGCTGCTTTCGCTATCTCGCCCTGAGTCCTGTCCTCCTGATTGATCTTGCATGCAATGTATAGGGCTGCGGCTGTTATGCCCTCAGGGGCTCTACCGATGGTGAGGCGTTGTTCTGCTGCCTGATCCATTATCTTTCTGCAGAGCCGTTCTGTCTGGCCGCTGATCCTGAGCTGGTTAACATATTTTGTGATGAGGTTATCCTTGTCAACTTGTGGCACCTCTGGCTGAAGCTGTTTGTAGAGGTGACGATAATTCCTCGCAGCCTCTTTACGCGTAATCGTGGCTGCCTTAGCAACATCTTCAAGGCTCCTGATGACCTGACACTGCCTGCAGCTCATGTATATGGCTGATGCGACGACCGACTGGATGGTTCTTCCCCTAATCAAGCCCTGTGTGACTGCTCTACGGTAGATCATGGCCGCTGTCTCTCGGGTGTTCTGTGGGAGGTTAAGCTCGTCAGCGATCCTTGTGAGTTCGCTGAGAGCTTGAGTGAGGTTCCTCTGGGTGCTATCGCTTGCTGATGTGCGGCGCTGCCATTTTCTTAGCCTGTATTGGCGTTGTTTTTCTTCCTGTGTTAGGCGTCTTCCTGTGGCGTCTTGGCTTCTCCAGCTTATGGTGGTGCTGAGTCCTTTATCATGAATGAGTGGGGTTAGTGGTGCTCCTACTCGTGTTAGGTTCTCTGTTTGCTGTGGGTCGAATGCTCTCCACTCTGGTCCGTGATCTATCACTGTGTCATTTAGTACTGTTCCGCAGGCTGTGCAGATTTGTTCGCCTGTGTCTGGGTCAGTGATTATTTCCGTGTTTCCGCATTCGCATTGTAGCTGTAGAGCCATCTGTTCACCTGTGTTCTGGTTTTGTGTTCTTTGATTATTATTGACTTGTATGTGGGTGGTCTCTACAATTCTTTGCATTTGGAGAATGTAGGAGGAGAGATCAAGAATTTGGTGTATCTTCTATGGACCTTTCCAGCCTACGATGGATGAAGGGTATGTTTAATTATTTAAATTATCGTAACTTCTCAGTAACTCTAATTTATCTGATGTGTGTGTATTTATAGAGGTACATTGTCTTCGTTTGAGGTGGAACAGAGTTTCCGTAACATTGTGCGGTTTTACAGCCGGGAGCTTGTGATGATATCTACTGGTCATAAGGCTTCTAAGTGTTTTAGTGAGCCTCAGAGACGTAAACTAACCAAGATAGGGGTGCTTGAGCGGGTTTATCAGCATCAGGGTTGTCGGCTGAAGTTGAGTGATAAGGCTCTGGGGATTCTTACCTCGGTTGATCCTTCTCTTGGTGGGCTTCTTTAGGGTTTTAACGCCTTTTAATCTGGTCCAGTGTGTCTGTTTCTAATATTGTTTGTATTTGGCTTGTTATTTCGAGGATTTTCTGCATCTCACTGACGTTGTGTTTGTCGAGGAGGGTGGCTAGTCTGTTACTGCCACCTTTTTTGTCTCGTTTTCATGGTAACCAAGACGCTTTTCGTCATGTTAGGGGATGGGCGAGAAGCTGTTTTGGGGTTGGTTTTGGCTGGAGGGAGCTGTTTGTGGCTGGGTTGGTTGACCCCCTTCCCCTCCCTTTTTTTGTGTATTTTTTGCTCTATACTGTGGGTAGGTTTCCGTGAATCAGATCACTGTTGAATAATCAATATAACCCCAAATGGCTTGGAGGGGGTGGCGATAGAATATGCATAGTTCTAATGATCTTGTGAGTGGGTATGCAGATCAGACTATTATTGAGGCATCTGAGTGCGTTACGGCGAATAATAAGGAGATTATGAAGCAGGCTTCCATCCTGATAAGATTAATCAAGTTACTGGATACTTATGGGGGGTCTAGTAATCATTATGGTGATCTTGTTGGGCGGATTGCCGGAAAACTGGATACGTGTCTCGATATTTGGACCCTGTATCTGAGGAATGATGAGGCTGAGTTGTCTGCTAGTAGCTTGGAGCTGGAGCGGGCTATGGATGACCGTGAGGTTTTGCAGATTAAGAGAAACGTGGGTGAGATTGGTGATGAGGAGTATCGGCTGAAGATGGCTGCCCTTGACTGGAGTGTTGAGCATCTCAAGGAGAAGAAGTCTCGAATGGAGAGCAGCGTTAAGGCCATGAGTACACTGCATAATCAGTTGGATTCCGAGTATGTGGGGGAGATAAATCGGTTTGCTCAGGGTAATTATCAGAATATTAGGGGTTTGGATCTGGGGGCTGAACTGACTGAGATGATTATCAAGGACTTCACTAGGCTAGCGCAGATCGTGAAGTAGAGGTAGAGTCCTCTTTTTGGGGGTGTTGAAGAGGCGTGGGTTTAACCGAATAGTTCTGCTTTGAGGCGTTTTTTGCGTTTATTTAGCTCGCCGAATAGTACTGTGTATTCGTTGAGGAGTAGCTCGTATTGTTTTAGGTATTCCTTGGCTGTGATGCTGTTTTTTCGTACCTGGATTATTTTTCCCATGTCTCCGGGGTTTTCTATGTTGAGGATTGATCTTCCTGATGAGTTTTTTAGGTCTATGACGTATTGCTGTATTTTCATGTATCTTCTGCTTCTGGTGACCTTTTTTACTTGGTCTTCTATCTGCATTATTTGGGTTAGAGCGTATGCTCTGGTAGAATCCATTGATTATAGTATGACGTGAGGCTTAATGAAGGTATGTTATTTCTGTTTTTGATTGTTTTTTTCCTCGTTTTCCTGGTATGTTGTGATTATTTCTTTGATGATGGCCGCGTCGCTGGGGGTTTCCAGTAGGTTTTCGAATTCTCGTAGTTCGCCTAGTTTGAATCCTGAGTAGGTGCCGAGGAGCCAGCCGATGATCATTACTAGGTACCATATGTCTCGGGCTACCCAGAGGCTGGTGGTCCAGAGGAAGAATGGGAACTCGAATGTGGTCCTGTTTTGTGTGACTCTGATGCGTATTATTTCTAATTGGTAGAGAGACGCGATGATTAGTAGTGCGCTGAACATGAGTCCGATGATGGATGCGGCGTAGTATTTGCGTATTATTTTTTGGCCGAGGTTTATCTCCATGGGTTCACCTATAGTTGTTTTGGTCATTATTGTTTATAAAAAGTAATGATGCTTGTTTGTTTTTTTTGGGGGGTTTTCTGTATCCAAACACTTAATATAGTAAATTATATTAAATGTGGTTAGAGGAAGACGGTAAAAGGGTATTTT
>CAZZFH010000250.1:0-4107 GCA_964653295.1 uncultured Candidatus Bathyarchaeia archaeon
AGCCTTCTGGCATGTTATCGTTTTTTTCGACTATCCATACGCCTTTCTCGTCTACGGGGCATATTGGGTAGGGGTGGTCTTTTCCCGGCTGGTTGGGTACTTTTCCGTCGAAGATGTACTCTGGGTCGACCTTCTTCTGTACTGTGATCTTTACTCTATAACTTGGCATATAACCACAGACAAGTATGAGCGATTATATTCAAAAAAGTATTGACATCGGGTTTTAGAGAGATTCAACAATCTTCTCCACAAGGGTCTCTGTGAATGTGTTTCGCTGGTCTCTTGGGGGGTTATCGTTTCCCTGACGAACTATCACTAGGTCTAGGCTTGGGATCACATAGCTATCGTTTATGTTGTGCCCCCTTGACCCAAAGCAGTCCTTGGGCACGTTCTCCCACTCATCCTGCACCCAGAAGGTATAGCCATAGTTATGGGATTTACCGTCTGCACGCTTGAATCTGCTTGTAGCCTGTTTCATCCATTCCTCAGAGACCAGCTGTTTATCACCCCAACGACCCTTCCTGAGCCAAAGGTACCCCAAGCGTGCGAAGTCTCGGGCTGTACATCTGAAAGTACTTCCAACAATGGTATTGTGTCCATATGGGCTTGTGCTCCTATCAGCACCATAGGCGTTGCACTCTGTGCTGCCTCCTACGCCCCAGCCTGGTTCCGGTGAGAAGTTCAATTCACGTGGATCATTGTAAACCATATCCCGGTAGGCATTATCCCTGATACCAATAGGTAACCCGATCTCCCCGAGAACCCTGTCATAGACATAGGGTCCAACCATCTCCCCCGTGATGTTCCGCATGGCTAAGGCTGTTTGCTCCAACCCAAAGTTACTGTAATTGAATCCGTGCCCCGGCTCAAATAGGAGAGTATGGTGTGCGGGTACATCCTCAAAGTACCACCAGCCGAAACAGTACTCGTACATTTGATAGGCACCAGAGTAGCCCTCAAAGTGATGCCTAGGAGAAGGGGCTAACCATGGCTCATCAGACTCGTGTCCACTTGTCATGGAGATGGCGTGTTTTACCTTGATCCCGGTTTTTCTTTGGTCTGTTAGGGGTTGGTCCCATATCTGGGGTATCAAAGAACTCTCAGGACCATCGCCCACAAGATAAGAATCCAAGTTAACCCTGTCCTTATACTCGTCCAAGAATATGCCCATCGTGGTACCAAAGACGGATTTGGTCGATGATTTGACATCGTTGCATGAGGTTCGTGTCCATGACTGGGGTCCACCCAGGGTTCCCGTGGTGTAGCTCTCGGCTATGAGGTGTCCTTTATGGATTACTAGGAGGGCTCCGCCGTGGCTTGTGGTGGTTTCGGCTTGGTCATGGTATTGGATTGCTTTTTGGAGTTTTCTGGTGTTTACTCCGAGTCTCTTTGGGTCTATTTCTCGCCAGCCTCCCTTTGTTTCTGGGGGTGGGTAACATTCATCAGCCGTCTTGTGCACCCTTGATAGAAGGCGCTCATGGATTTTAAAATAAACTAGAAAAATGGGGTTATTTTTTAAGCCTCATGGCTAGCTTGGCTACCGCTACTCCAAGATCATGGGAGGTGCGCATTCCTTCCTCGTCTTGGAGTACGTCTCCGGGGTCTCCGCCTATGGCGTTGGCGTAGCTGGTTATCCCGGGTACTATCATCTTCTGGGAGAGAATGAACAATAACTGCTGAGTCCAAACATTAGCCAAGCCTGTCCTACGGGCAACACTCATGGCTCCAGCGATCTTGTTATCGAACTTTGTACGCCCATAAGCCGAGCCATTGAATGAGCCTGATCTGTCTAGGAGGGCTTTCATCTGGGGCGTCATGGACTCAAAATAACTGGGGCTCGCGAATATCAGCCCATCAGCCTTGGTCATCTTTTCGAAGACCTCCATGAAATCATCATCTATGACACATTTACCTGAAGAGCATGCACCACAAGCGATGCAGGGCTCAACTCTCTTCTCAGAGAGTAGCACTATATCTGTCTCTGCACCTATTGTTTCTGCTGCTTTTAGGGCGTTTTTTACTACGATCTCGGTGTTTCCACCTCTGCGTGGGCTTCCCACGATACCCAGTACTAATACCATAGACATCAGAGCAATAGATTAGCGTATAAACCTACGCAAGACCCTGTTTCATATTGTTATTATGCCTAACCTGATAGAATGAGTAACACCCAATATAGGCGAAGAACCCGGCTACAAGAATCCGCCCATACAGTTTTGATACGACAAAACCATACCAGTTCAACCCGATGCTACCAGTAAAAAGCAGCACCACGTAGATGATTAGCTCCTTTGGCCACTTTTCTGGGTGATGCAGTGGCTTTTTCATGGTTAATGCGCGGTACCAGAGGTCGTACCCGAGAAAGATCAACAGAGGGATCAGTGTAATGGACCTGTTGAGCTGATTGTCAATGAGATTCAACACAAATAGGGCTCCAAAGGGTAAGAGCTGTAGGCTGAAGACGTATTTGAGCCGTAGCTCCTCATCTCGCTCATAGGCTCTGAGTAGAAAGACTATGCACAATAATAGGTAGTAGAGGAGTCCGAATCCCAGTGTTGCTGTGTCTGTGAGCGATGGCATAACTGGTATCTGAGGGTCACAGTAATAAAGCTCCTTAGTGATTGATAGGATCTTTGCAGTACTGTTTTAGAATCTCCAATACCTGTTCACTACTATTTGTGGAGAAGACAAATGGTCTGCCCGTGGTCAACTCAAGCTTAACTGCCTCTCCTAGCTTTGGAAGGTAGGCTAAGGAGCCGTCTCCCCCGTATCTTATGCCCATCCCTGTAAAGACTCCTAGGGATGCGTTGATGGCTTCACAGGCTTGGATATCAACTAGCGGGATATTCTTCTTTATCACCCCGAAGGAAACCCTCAGCGTCTCTGAGTTTATTATTATCCTCATTTTGCGGAAATTCAGCAATACTATGATGAAAAACAGGTCCATGACTACGTAAAACCAGAGGAGCCATGGCTCCTCAAGTACACCCAGTGCCTCGAGGAGTAAGGTGGGGGTCAGTACTGTTATGAATAATCCAATCATTATCGCAGCCCACTGGGTAAGGGGCACCTCTTCAGTATAGATGATCACCATTGTATGCTCTTGTATTTGGCTCATTTAATTTTTATACACCGGAGGTATCATCAGTGGCATGCCTGATGAGAGCCGGGATGGGTTGACCACCTATTTGTTGATGGTGCTTACAACGGCTTTCTGGGGCGCCTCGTTTGTGGCTGGTAAGATAGCCTTACCAGAGTTCCCCCCCATGACGTTGACCTTTTTCAGGTTCCTGATCGCTACTGCGATAATTTTCCCATATATGTGGATCAAGGATGAGACCAAAGTTCCCAAACGTAAGGATATTCCATTGCTATTTGGGTTAGGGTTCCTAGGGGTCTCGGGTTTCTTTGCCTTGATGTTTAATTCACTACTCTATACCTCAGCAGCCAACTCATCCATCATCAACGCCTTGAATCCCATTACGTCTTCGGTGATTGCATCTTTTCTGACTGATGAAAAATTAGACTCCAAGAAGCTTGGGTTGATCTTTCTCGCTCTATTCGGGGTCTTATTGACTGTAACGGGAGGAGATATTGATGTCTTGTTTAGCCTTGGATTCAACAAGGGGGACATGATCATGGTAGGGGCTATGCTCTGTTTCGCTATCTATGGCGTGTATAGTAGGAGAGCGACGAGCAGATATTCCCCGTTGCTGGTAACTGGATATGTCTTCTTGTTTGGTTTGATCCAGATCACCCCATTGATGCTGATGGAGGGCGTATTGGGCGATGTCTTGTCTTATTCATTGGAAGCGTGGGCAGCTGTTGTCTTTATGGCGGTATTCTCCTCTGTACTCGGCTACTTGATTCAGCAGGTGACTATCAAGAAGATTGGTGTTAACAAGTCCAGTATCTTCATCAATTTTGTGCCCATATTCACTATTTTATTCTCTTATTTGGTGCTTGGAGATACGGTTACCATCATTAATCTGGCTTCAGCAGCCTTAATCATAACAGCAGTGTATCTGAACTCAAGACTGCAATAGGGCTGCATTAGCAAGAATAGGTCTAAAATGCCATTTTTTTATCATTTTTATGCAAAAAGTA
>CAZZFH010000251.1:0-4080 GCA_964653295.1 uncultured Candidatus Bathyarchaeia archaeon
TCAGAGAGGAACCCAACGGTGAGTTCGCGAAGCTACTGCGTGAGACAACTACAACCCCGGGTCAGTGGAAATGGAATGCCACCATTGGACCATATGGTGCAGTGGTTATCAAGCCATTCCAGTGGGGCTGGGGAGACAACTTCAAAGTAGTCTACAAGCGATTCATGAAGGGAAACACGCCCCAGGTGTCTGAAGCACTTGAATGTATGGAGCCCCTCTTTAAGCCGGGTGAGATGGTTCTGAGCTATGGTATGAATGAAGAACCCGACACACCATACGTATTCGGTGAATGGGACTTTGACCTAGACTTGGACCACCCTATGAACAGTACTCACCAGTTCAGATGCGTCAGCGTCTACGGTGTAACTGATTTGCATGATGCTGTTGACCCAGATATGCCTGAGGGCGTAGAAGACGGTTTATTCAGGATCGACTCGGAGGTACAATACCAGTTAAACGAGGTATTCAACCCCATCGACCTCAATGACATAGCCCACAAGGACTCATTCAGATGGGCACAGAAAGGAACCATGAGCCCAACAATAGTACTGAAAAGCCACCTCTATGACAAGTACGGCAACTATCGCCCATGCTTAGACGGAGAACACGTAGTATGGACCCCAGAAAAGTGGGGCGCATACTGCCAGGACTCGGAAAAGGTCATACACTTCACAGGTACGGGTGAGAGGCTCCTAGAGAGAGGCGTAGATTACGCTATCACTGGGGACACCATAACAATGCTAACAGGGTACACAGCGGGTGACCGATACAAGGTACTATACACCACAATACTATTACCACCGATTCTAACACTGACCGAGGACGATTTCGCCAAGCGCGAGCCTGGGGATGTGAAATTCGGGGTTAATGTAACACGTGAATTCATGAGGGACTATGTCCAATGGACAGTGGACTTTAATGAGACTGATATCGCTGGGCACTGGGCATCAGGCGTCGATCTGATATTCAGTGATGGATGCAAGCTGGTCAAAATACGGGCATCAGAAGACTCCGCAGCAGGATACTATGAATGGGATGGAGCAACATTCGTCAAGAAACCCATGCCACCACATATTGAGATCTTTATGCGGAGAGACGATGCAGCAGGCTCGCATACGGCACCAGACTACTTCGAGATACGGCTACCATACAGCTTCATGATGAAGAAATGCTTCAAGTGGGCAATGTACGCTGAGGCATCATGGCCCGGATTCTCAAGTTCACAGCAGATGATCTTCCCGATGAACTGGGGAGGATTACCAGACGACTTCAGCTGGAGCACACCATGGCTAAACCTATACCCAGATGGGATATGCTGGCACACAGGCAGATGGGAATGGACAATCATAGGTGACTTCGCCAAGCCATCAGACAGCCTTGGAGCCACTATGCTATCATCTGCTTGGAGCGACTGGAAGAAAAAGGAAGTATGGCTCAGCGGACTAGACATCAAGGCAACCGAGTTAGCCCCAAGTATACCATGGGTGATGCGAAACCACGCACCACTAAACGGGGAAACAAGGGAAGCCTACTACATGGATCCACCGGATGATCTCAGAGCAAGCTTTAGAGACGACTGGTGTACACCAGATGAGTGGATGGGAGAGACCATCTACCCATACGCCATCAGCAGCAGCAACATGATTGTAGTCGGAGGCCCATTGGCCAACCTAGCGGCTGAGTACTTCAATGATTTCACTGATGCCAAGATATTCACAAAGTATGGCTCCGGGTTCTATGCCACAGGTTGCTGGGCTAGAACAGTGCTTGACCACTATGTGGGAAAGAACTGGATCGATGTCCCGGACAACGAGCTATGGTACAGCAGCGATAATATCGATGATAAAGTCGGATACGCATTGATAAGCACATACAAGGACCTCAACGAGACAACAGGCTTCATAGTATACGGCTACACAGCAGAGGACACATACTACGCTTGCTATGCCCTCAGGGGAGGCTTACTGGACTGGCTGCAATACGTACAGCCGGGAACAACGAGCCTGATCCTTGAGATAGACTATAATGAACTACACCCAGTGGGATTCCACATAGCTGAGGCTGTTGGGCTCTTCACAGAGTGCACAGGGTTCATGACCAACTTCAAGACCGCTGATTACTACGTGAATCATGAAATGGCAGAGGCAAAGGTACTGGAAAACGCCAATTGTCTAGGAATCTGCTATAAGCTAGTAGACATAGATTGGTGCGCACAGGTACATCCTGACCCATAATTCTCTCCTCTATTTTTTCATTATTAGCAACATTTTTCTATCTAGTTGTACGCAATCATGCGGGAAGCCATTTGTCGAATAGACAACTACTGGTAAGCAAGATTGAGAACGGGATCGTAATAGACCACATCCCTGCAGGGAAGGCGACCCTCGTTCTCAAGTTACTCAAGCTACCAAACGACGCTGAAACACTTATCGCACAAAACGTTGAGAGCAGAAGCCTCGGGAAAAAGGACCTGATCAAGGTCGAGGGAACCTACCTCACCTCCAGTGAGATCGATATCATCGCATTTGTCGCCCCTAACAGCACCCTAAACGTGATACAGGACTGGGAGGTAAAGGAGAAAAGGATCATAAAACTTCCGCTGAACATTAAAGGAGTTTTAAAGTGCCCAAATCTCTTGTGCCCGACAAACAAGGAATTCTCGTCTCTCCAGACCGATTTCAGGGTAGAAGCAGGTGATAAAATCGAGGAAACTAAGCTCCACTGCTCGTTCTGTGGTAGTATTACTTGGTATGGCTCGATTTTGGAGAGCATCAAGAATGAGCAATTCAGGATAGAGGGCAGAGGACTCGTATCAGAGTCAAAGATCGAGGAAGTATTCCTAGAAGCCCTCATCAAGGGAGGAGCCCTACGGTTCCCACCCAGCCCAGATGAGCCCTTCATACTCAAGAGTGGAAGACCGAGTCCATACTTCATCAATCTAGGGGCACTCACTGATGGTGAGAGCCTAGCCAGAGTGAAGTGGGCTTTCGCAAGCTATATCGCTCTTCTAATGGAGCGCGGTGATCTCCCTGATTTTGACTATGTGTTTGGTCCTAGCTACAAGGGAATCAGTCTAGCCACTTTGACCTGTGAGGGACTCAATGAGCTCTATGGTATGGATAAACGGTACATGTATGACCGGAAAGAGGCAAAGGAGTATGGTGACCTCAGTACAGACCGTGTGCTCGTTGGAGCCAGCTACTTCAAACCGGGTCAGCGGATACTGGTAGTGGATGATACCATCACTACGGGTATTACCAAGGTTGAGACCATTGAGAAGCTTAGGTTGCTGGGTGATCATGAGATTGTTGGCTTGGTGATAGCGGTTGATCGTCTTGAGCGTCTTGGTGATAAGGATAACATCGAGGACCTCAGCGCCGTGGAGTACTTGGAGAAGGAGCTAAAACTCAGGGTATTTAGCATCCAGAACATCAAGACCATCTACAACCTCATCAAGGAAAGCCTCAGCGACGAGATGAAAAAACTCTGGACAGAATACTACAACAAGTATGGCATATCCAAGCTTGAGTAAATCCACCCCACTTTTTATGCACCCCTGTAAGAGTTCAATATATGAAGCATTTTGATGTCCTAGTCGTCGGCAGCGGTAGCGGAATGATGATCGCCGACGCAGCGGTAAACAGCGGTAAGACCGTTGCAGTGGTAGAGATGAGTAAACTGGGCGGCACTTGCCTGAATGTGGGGTGTATACCATCAAAGATGGTCATCTATCCAGCGGACCTAGTAAATATCATCAAACACGCCGAAGAACTTGGGATAAAAGCAAAGATCGAGTTCATAGACTTTAGCGGAATAATGAGGAGAACACGGGAATATGTAGAGCATGATAGACACCCAATGGAGGAAACGATCAACAGGGTGGAAGGCTTAACATTCTATCCTGTGAAGGGAGAGTTCATCGATGATTATACTATGCAGGTTGGAGACGAGACTATCAAGGCTGATGACATATTCTTGGTCAGTGGAGCAAGACCATTGATCCCACCCATCAAAGGAATAGAAACAGTGCCATACCTAACAAACGACAACGTCTGGGAACTCGACGAGAAACCGGAGAGC
>CAZZFH010000252.1:0-4075 GCA_964653295.1 uncultured Candidatus Bathyarchaeia archaeon
TCCAGTAGTTCGGAGTCTCTTCCGCTTACCTCGCAGAAGCTGGCTTCGATGTTGATGTCGAAGGTTCTTAGTTCTCCTCCTCGACCATATCTGGGTAAGAGCTTGATGAAACCAGTAAGGGTAATCCTGTCACCGGGACGGGCAACATCAACCAAATCATCTTTTAGATCTACATGGATTGATCTAGGAAGTTGACCCGGCGGTAGGTCCTCCGGTCTCTCCTGTATTGTGATTAGTTGATCATCAATGAAGACCGATTCCCTTGGTACTAGCTCAAAGTTTTTACGATTATCGCATGCGAGGCATTTTTGGGGTTTCTGGAGTGTTTGACCGCTTTGCTCAATGTGATTTAGTTCTCCGCAAACAGGGCACATGAACGTGGCTCTGGTAACGAGTGGTGTAATTGAGGAAGCTCTTACTATGATACCGTGGAGCATTACCAGTCGTCCAATGTGGTCTGCCCCGATTTTCCTCAGAGGGGTATCTGCTGGGAGGTTTCGGTATCTGATATTGATTCGTCTGAGGCTCTCTGCATATATTGGGTCTCTGGTGCGTAGTTTGCTCCTGATTACGGTTGTGAATATTGAGGTGTTTGCTTCAGGGTTCTCGAGGATTAGTTGAGCTAGATCCATATCGAAGCTGTAGAGGTCTGTGAAGTCTATTACGAAGCTCTTGGCTCCTTTTACAGCCAGATCACTTATTCCTTGGTCGTATTTGAACTCACCCTGTTTATCTGTAAAGTCCTCAATGAACTGTGTAAAGGACTGCTCAACGGATTCTAGCTGAGCCATACTACTCTTCCCCTATCTCCCTCATGCTTTCACGCCAATCTGAGATGATTCGATGAATCCGATCATAAAGGGATACCTCCTCTGGCTGTAGTACTCTGGTGGGTGAAACTGTCTCCGCAGCAGCCATCCTAGTAATCCTGTTTATTCTTGACTCCAAGATGTCCCTGAACCTTGCCCTTGTTCTGGTCAGGTTTATCTCGGTGTTCAAGTCTTCAGCGGTCGTAAATGATTGGTATGCCTTAGGATAGAATTCCTCAGGCAGTGGGCTTGGCGGTCCCGCTGGGTTGATGCGCTCCTTGAAATGGACCTGAGTCCACTCATTGTTATCCAGAATCTCATCAACATACTCCACCAAGCCATTTCTCGCAAACTCCCTCGCTACCCAGTAAAATGTACTGAATTCCCTATTCGCCTCAACAGCCTCAAGTTTGAATCCAACTGTCTCGATCTCTGGTATGTTCCTGACGGCTTTGCATCTTACAAAATTATTATCATAGTCTAGACTGGGCGACCGGGTACTCATGTTGAGGTTTACCCTATGACATGCATATAGAACTATTCTCGCAACATATGAGAACGTTTTATCCTTAAATTAAGCCCTGCACAAACAAGATTAATGCAATCCACCTTCAACAACCAACAAGGCATCAAAGAACTAGCAGAAAAGATCAAAAAACTACAAGCAGACCCACGAGTCAAAAAAATAGTAACAGAGAGAATGGACGAGTTCCGAGCAGTACATGAGATGGATACCTACAAGTGGTACGAGGAGATGGTCTACTGCCTATTGACTGCTTTTGCTAGCGCCTTGATGGGGCAGAAATGCGTAGACGCTCTTTGCTGTGATAACACGCTTCTCGAAGGCTCAGAAGAGGATATCAAGACGTGCCTGATTAATACTGGGCATAGGTTCCCAAACAAGCGCGCAGAATATATCCATAACACGCAACACTTGGTTCCCACCATCAAGGAAACCATACAGGGATTCGAGGATAGTAAAGAAGCCAGAGAATGGTTGGTGGAAAACATAAAGGGGTTCGGATGGAAGGAGGCAAGCCATTATCTGAGGAACATCGGCTACTTTGATTTGGCTATAATCGACAGGCATATCATCAATAATCTGGTGGAACACCGGATAGTTGACTTGGACCCCAAGAAGGGCTTGACCAAGAAAAGATACCTTGCGGTCGAGAAGGTTCTGGATGTCTTGGCTGATGAATTAGATATGCTACCCGGGGAACTTGATCTATATATGTGGTACAGGAAGACGGGCAAGGTTCTCAAATAAACACATTTTAGCCACCCAGACAGCATAACCATCATGCAAATCAAGGTCAACGGCGTGACCGAGGACATCAAAGCCCTCTGGCGAGAAGACCAAGTAGTCAAGATGGTGGATCAACGTAAACTCCCCCACAGCTTTGAGATCATCGCTCTTAATGACCACCATGAGACAGCCCAAGCGATTAAAACCATGGTAACCCGGGGAGCAGGATCAGTGGGAAACGCCGCCGGCTTCGCCATGGCTCAAGCCGCGTTGGAAGCAGAGAACAAGCCCCTTGATGAATTCAATAAGTACATCAATGAAGCAGCCACGACCATTAGAAGCACGAGACCCACTGCAGCCAATCTATTCAAAGCGGTAGAGAGATGCCTCAAAGCAGCCGAATGGGGAACCGTTTCAGTACGAGTTGAGAACATCGTAAAAGAAGCTGATGCGATATTCAAAGAAGACCTGAAAGCATCTGAGGAGATCGCCAAAGCAGGAAACAAACTCATCAAGGACGGCTACAAGATTCTGACCCACTGCAACGCAGGTGCATTAGCATACGTTGATCATGGTACAGCTCTCGCGCCGATTCGTCAAGCAGTAAAGGATGGCAAGGATGTCTTTGTCTGGGTAGATGAGACCCGCCCAAGGGGACAGGGGGCAAGAATCACAGCTTGGGAGCTTGAGCAAGAGGGAATCCCCTATGCCTTGATCGTTGATAACGCTGCAGGTTATTTCATGCAACGTGGTGAGGTCGATATGGTCATAGTTGGCGCAGACAGAATAGCTGTTAATGGTGATGTCGCCAACAAGATTGGCACCTATGAGAAAGCTGTAGTTGCCTTTGAGAACAAGATACCCTTCTGGGTCGCAGCCCCGGGAATGACATTTGATCTGAACACGCTCACCGGCGCTGATATAGAGATTGAGGAGAGGGCGCCTGAAGAAGTGAGCATGATGTGGGGACTAGATGAGCATGGAAACACAACCACAATCAAAATAGCCGCAGAAGGAACCAAGGTAAGAAACCCAGCCTTCGATGTAACACCAGCAAAATACCTTGATGGCTTCATCACCGAGTATGGCTTGCTAGAACGCCCATTCAATGAAGGAATAAGATGGCTCTATGGACTACCAGGATTGCCCCCTGGATTCAAATATGCGGGAACCTAGGACTCTAAAATTATCTCTCTGGGCTCATTAACATAAATCCCAAGAAGAATCGGTCCATTGGATAAATTACCAAAAATAGGAACCCTATTGATGTGCTCCTCTTCCATAATCTCCCCGACTTCTGTCAGGGTTGTATTATATCTTACCCAGATTAATGGCTCTGATTGAATCTCACCTACAATAGTTACATGAGGATCAAGTTCTTTGTCAACGACTCTATTCTGGATATCCGCAAGGGTAACGATCCCTATGGGTTCATCTTCATCAGTTACAATCAATGCATCGAGGTTAAAATACGTCATAAGGCTCTTTGCTGAGGCAACGCTTCTTTCTTTCTTTACTGTTATGACGTCCTTGACTACGATGTTTTTAACCTCTACTGCCACTAAGCCCACCTGAGAGCTATATTGGGGCTTCTTATGTTATGATTTGCGGAGCACTAAACCTTACTCTAAATATGGAATATTTTTCCTATGTTTTTAATGGATAGTTTGGGTTGACCAAATCGCTTAAATTAATGTATGTAATGAGGTTGTGGTGTCCCGCCCGCCCTAGCTCAATGGCAGAGCATCCGGCTGTAGTCATCGCCCTGCGGGGCAGTGGCAATCAGGCCATGAGCAGACACCGGAGGGTTGCAGGTTCAACTCCTGCGGGCGGGACCATTCTAATAACTAAAAAATCTAGTAGAAAATAATGAGAGAATACTACTTTTCAAAGTAATGGTGTACTTTTAGTACTTTCTTTGAGTAGTCTCTTGGTGGTCTGAACTTTGTGAAGAGTTCTAGACGATCCTGTTCCTTTAGTCTATCATAGATTTGAACCCAGGCGCACTCCTCTTCAT
>CAZZFH010000253.1:0-1021 GCA_964653295.1 uncultured Candidatus Bathyarchaeia archaeon
GCCCAGTACTCTTCAGTCTCTCCTTGTCTTCGCACCTTCACGAGCCCTGAGAAGATAGCAGTACCCACGAGGTACACAGCTTCGCCATCCTTGAACGTTGTGCATTCTCCAGTAAGTAGACCAACGTTAAACGCTTGCCCGAACGCTTGCGTATCTCCTTGTATGGCATAGTCAGTAAGTTTTTCGAGGTACTCGCGAGTTTGACACCCGAACCAACTATCCCCTGATATTCGTTCATACTGACCACCGGGGACTGACGGTTTATTTGAAGCACTAGAGGCTCTTTGAGAGGTAATTGTTGGGGTAGCCTGGTGGGCCGAATAATGGTCATCATAAGTGCTCCCCAATGCACCAGCAATGAGAGCCACAGTAATCACGAAAGCCCCTGCCACTCGTCTATTGTCTTCACTCCAGAACCCTATTCCCGTTAGAAGAAGTACTAGACTAATTAGCCCAAAGATAACGGCAGTAGCTAGAAACCATCCCCAGCTGATGCCAGCAAGAGCACCAACTGAGTATGAGACGAAGCAAGCGACAGCAATCGATATTATCCAAAACCTTCCATCTGGCATTGCTTTAGGTTCCTTCTTCGGCTCTTGGTTGATCTTAGAAAGGGTCTCTGGGCTAATTTTGCTTTCTTCTTGTGTTCTCTTCCACTGCTCTCTCCGTTTCCTTTTCCGTTCTTTCCCACGGTGTTCTCGCTCTTCTTCCCTTTCTTGTGCCGAGAGAGCCAAGAGAAACACCTGTTCGTCTAGCCAAGAACCAAAACGTGCTAGAGGGCTATCTTTCTTTGCAGTTTGAGTGCTAGATTTAGCGGTTTTGCGTTTCGGAGGCCAAGCACTGTGCTGAACTTTGTAAAGGGTCTTTGGGCCAATGTAATGAACATCTAACAGGTGCTCTAAAGAGGTGAAGAAACTATGTTCTTTGCGGTATCGAAAGAGTTCCCGTGCTTGATGGGGTGTTAAGGGTAAATCCAACAGGTCGTCTGGGTTCCTCGCATTGTTTATAAATGTTAAGATAT
>CAZZFH010000253.1:1031-4066 GCA_964653295.1 uncultured Candidatus Bathyarchaeia archaeon
CATCTTCGTCCTCCCAATGTTCTGTGACTATCTCTGGTGCTTGTTCTACCTTCATTCCTTCGGGTATTTTGACACTTTCGGAGGTGTACACCAGTGGTTTGCCTTTGTCCTCCCTAGTCACTGCCCCTAGATTCCTTCCCCGACATACGGTGCTCTCTGATCCATTCATGGAACTCGGACTCATAGAAAATCACCACTCCTCCAATCTTGTAGGCAATTGAGCGAATGTCGAACTTGTCCTTGTATAACCACTGCTGGAGGGTACTGACTTTCACCTTTAGTATTGCCGCTGCCTCTTTCGTGTTCAGCGTATGCGTATCCATAATGACCCATCCTACAGTATTGAGGATGCTATGTCAACTATATAGATACATATCGCTATATAGATAAACAGCCACAATCCCAGAAAAGGAGGCAAGCGGGTAGGAGGCGGTTTCCGCCGATCTCCGTTACGTAAATATATAGGGGGGTATCGTCGTATAGGAGAACTGCCTATACGCTACCGTCACCGGTTATTATCGTTGGCAAGACAAAGCTGTTTAGATAATCTATTGACACAGATCGGGGCATATCGTACGGTATAGGGGTAAGAGAGGAGGGTAGAATGATACCACGGAACAGGAAGATCAAGCGCGCAACAGCGCGACAACAACATAGCCTAGCAGCGTACTATCACGCACGCCATCAGCAACGGGACGCGGCCAGAACGATGAAGGTCTTGGCCTATAGGTGGGCATGATGTATAACAGCGGCAAGGCGAGGGAAGTACTGGCAGAGCTACAGGCAGTGTTTGCGGCCCCTGATGATCTTGTTGGGGGCCTTACAGCAACCTATATCCAAAAACAAGCAGGATCTGACCGGCCCATTGATCACTGGTCATGGGGTAATAGGTTATTGGTCTGGATTCATCAGACTGATGACGCGCGGACATTCAACCAGTGGAAGAAAGTCGACCGCGCAGTAAGGAAGGGTAGCAAGGCATTCTACCTATTAGCGCCTTGTACCGTGAAGGTCAACAACGACGATGAAGACGATGAACGTATGAAGGTGGTCGGATTTCGCGGCTTCCCAGTCTTTAGCGTGGACGATACGCAAGGACGTGAACTGCCAGAGCAGCCAGACTATACACCCAAAGACTTGCCGGAGTTTTACGACATAGCGCAATCATGGGGACTGACCGTCAAGTACATGCCAGGTGGCCACGGTGCTCCGCTGGGTAGTTTCTCTCCGTGGGAAAACAGGATTGCACTGGCTACCCATGAGGAGACGGTGTTTTACCACGAACTAGGACATGCAGCGGATAACAGAGCATATGGCCAGCTTAGGGGCGGTCAGGATCCTCAACAGGAAGCTGTGGCAGAGCTAGTGGCAGCGGTACTGGCCAGATTGACGGGTAAGCGGATGGACAAGGCAACTTGGGATTATATCGGAGCCTACACAAAGGATCCGGCGGCAATGCTCAAGACAGTACTGCCGAGGGTAGAGTCAGCACTTGATGAGATATTTGCATAAGGAGGGGTGAAATGCTACGGCAACAATGCACGAGAGGTGATTGCAGTGAATGTCATTACGGACATCCTTGCTGTTGTTTTTTGGCTTCTTCTGGCCGCTGCCATCGACCGACTACTGAACAGATATGATGACAACGAAAAGCCGTGAGCATGATAGGACTTACTCCTTGCTAGGGCTCGTAAAGGCTATTTACGAGCCTCTCATCAGATTAGTTTAGGGGCCCTAGTCATTACAGCGTGAATGAGTTCGTATTGTCTGTGTGAGATAAACGAGAGGTGAAAAAGAGGAAACTGTGAGTGAATGAGTTCGCATAATTACCGTTTAACGAACTATTAGCTAAGAAAGGAGAGGAAATGTTGCACAAAGAGCGACGAAAGAAGCTGCCAGTGGTGTTAACCAAGGACGAACAGGCCCGGCTACTCAGACAACCTAGTAAGCGTTATCCCACCGGTGAGCGTAACCTGGCCATGTTACGGTTGATGCTCGATACGGGATTGCGGTTGTCAGAGGCGACAGCTCTTCACTGGAGAGACCTCGACCTGATGAGCGGTAAGTTAATGGTGAGACAGGGTAAGGCTGCAAAGGATAGGACCCTGTGGATAGGAGAGCCCGACATTGACCAGTTGAGAGCATGGCGGGAACGCCAGGTAAGAAGCTGTGGCGGGGATCCTGACCATGTATTCACCACACTTAGGGGCGATCCACTTAGTAACCGTTATGTTCAGGCGATGGTTACCCGATACGTGAAGCGAGCAGGAATTGAGAAGCGCGTCTCACCGCACACGCTACGACACACCTTTGCCACCGACCTATACGCTGATACCCTCAAGATACGGCTAGTGCAAAAGGTCCTTGGCCATTCAGATCTTTCAACAACGATGATCTATACCCATGTATTCGACCCGGAAGTAGAAACCGCTCTCAAATCCTTTCGCAACGAAGCGGTAACAGCATAAAAAGGAGGCAACAAATGGCATATGAACGTGATGGGTTTGTGGATTGGCTCAAACAGGAGATGCTAAAGACTGTGCCCTCTAAACTATGGCGACGCTACAGAGGTACATCACGCTCTATCTTCTATGAAATGGTGTGTAATCATACTTGTTTACGGCCTGAATCTGAGGACGTACAACAAGCCTTTAAGGAGCTTTGCGGAGAGGTATGATTACTATGGGGCGGTAGTGGTATAGGGATGCGTTGACTCTCCCGAATTACTGTTATTGGCTGGGAAAAGGAGGGGAACGATGCACAGGACCTTGCCCCAACAATTAGGTCGAAGTGGGCATGCCGAGGCAGGTCTAGTTTCTCCTACACGTCACCTAGCTCGTCACAGATCCGAGCGGAGGCCTTCACAGCACACTGAGCACTGAACTGCGGCTGGGCGACGGATTTGTTGACCACTTCGCTTCAAAGCATTCCGATCAGCTTGCCAGCACCGGCTCCCAGCACTGCTGTTGTCAAAGGGTGAGAGAGGAATGCTTTGAGCTTCTCCTTTGCATCCGCCTTCTGATCCTCCGGGACAT
>CAZZFH010000254.1:0-4045 GCA_964653295.1 uncultured Candidatus Bathyarchaeia archaeon
CGATTCTGGGGATGCTTGCTGATTTCGATGTCTCATCAGTCATCATTATTCAAAGGGGTGACGGATGGGCAGACGGGATAGTGGATGAACTCGAATCCAAATATAGTGGCACAATAGTTGAGAAAATCAGATACCCAGCAGAGACCACCGAGTTTAATCAGTACTTGGAGAGAGCTGAGGCAGCGTACTTGGAGTATAATGGTTCAGATAAGCCTCATGTCTTTCTAATTTCTTTCAGTGAAGCGCATTCCTTATTGGCGCAAGCTCCCGATTATCCTGCTCTATTTGATGCGACTTGGTTCGGTGCCGATAGCACTGCGGATGATAGATGGATACTTGAAAGGGCGGGTGAATACGCCTCTCAGGTCAAGTTGTTTAGTCCAAAACAAACAGTGAACGCAAATGACCCTGATTATGACAATATTAATCGACTTTATAGTGAGAAATTCTCTGAAGATATGGATTTCTATAAAGCCAATGTCTATGATTGCTGCTGGTTGATGGCTTATTGTGTAATCGATACGAATACCACAGATGGAGCCACAATACAATCAAGCATACTTGAAGTAGCCTCAAACCACACTGGCATAACAGGTGACCTGTCTCTTGATGAGAACGGGGATAGGGTTCATGCCCCCTATTCTGTGTGGGGCTATTTTGAGATTGATGGGGAGTATGTTTCCCGGGAGTGTGGATTCTATGACTCTCAAGAGGGAAAGATAAGCTGGGATCCTACTTTAGTGGAAATAGAATAGGTTAGTTTAATTGGGGTTGGTCTTCTTGATCTGCCTCATCAAGAAAAACACAATCATGGCGATGATAAGATAATCCATTAGAGCTCCAACGAAGTGACCCAGCGCCAATACAACAGGTCCAATAGTTACTGTTGCCTCACGCCAATTTCCACCCGGTACAAAAAACAATATGATTGGCATCAGTATGTCTGCTACGAGGGCATTCACTAGATCTTTTGATGCACTGCCTATTATGAAACCGATGGCTAGACCTATGACCCCATACTTGTTTATGAAGCCGATGAATTCAGTCCATAGACCTGTTTCTTCTTCTTTTTTTGGTGGTTCTGGTTTTGGTTCAAGGAGCTCCCTGATCTTTACTAGTTCTTCTACTACTTGATTGTCTGACATAATTTGATCTGGGGTTTGGCCTTTTTTTAATGCTTACCCTATGAATTATCGCCAAGAGTAGGCTATCTCATAGCCTTCATAACTATTTTGGGATTTTGCGGTTAACTCGTTCCCATTAAGCATTGTAGCTCCGTTCCATTCCGCGATTACAAGGTCATTTTTATCGTCAATCCATGCTATTGTGATTAATGGTTCATCTCCTGCAGGATTTGATTTTACTTGCATCCATCTTTGGTCATTATCGTATCCTGAGGTGTAAACCCCCCAGTTATTAGTACTATGTGACCATCCTGTGGATGGAGTCCATGTCTTATAGCTGAGTTGATCAGTGTTCCTGTTTCCACCTGCGACTAGGAACTTAGTTCCACTTGGTTCCCAGTCACCATCTATACAACGTGTATCAGATGTCTCCATTCTCTGATCTAATATATTTCCAACACCATTCCAGCCATTTCCATCCCAATCAACAGCAGAGACACCCTGCCCGTCATCGAGACCAAGCAGCATCAAACGATCAGACCCCGAAACTTTATGAGACTTTAATCTTAGCCATACCCAGTCGTCGCCACCACTCTCTAACGCAAGGTTTGAAGCAGTATTCCACGTGCCATCCCATATCTGATATCTTACCTGTGTACCTGTGCTAACTGCAACCATACAATCGCCTGAGGTATACTCCCATTCGATTGCTGCTGATTCTCTCCACAACGTTGGACTCGTTGTTATCCTATTCCAGCTACCCCAGCTACTACCATCCCATACTGCCGAAGCATATTCGAGGTTATTATTGTCAATGCCTACAAACCCGATGTTGTCAGTTCCATCCTCCAAGCTTGAGGCTAACTGGACCCACATATACCTAGTATTTGCAGAGCTACTTTTAGGGTCATCAAGATAATATTCAGAACTCCATGAAGCCCCATCCCAGATTCTATACGCCAGATCTTGTGAACCTGTGTTATCAAGCACATTACTATATAGTACAATAAAATCTCCACTGGTTTTTTCAAAGGCAATATCGAATGATCTAGCTGGTTCACTTGGGGCGCTAAGCCATAAACGAGCTAAAGTTGTAGGAGCACTCCATGAATAGCCATTATAATCATATGCATCTAAATATCCATTATTTGTGAGTACTACCATTACCGCTCTGTCATTATAGAACTGATTAGGATTGAAATCTAAGCGAATCTCTCTAACACTATCAGAAGCTTGGGTGCCAAATTGAATTTCATCACTCCAAGCATTATCGTAATAACGATATTTTGGATATTCATTACCGATTGGGGGAGAGCTAGCGATATATCCTATCATACTTCTTACTGGTAGAGTGGTTCCTCCACCACTGGCATAGATGGTTTGTTCAATATTGAAGGATGATAATTTATCTCCAGGTACAAACGTGTCCTGACCGGTTATTAATATCTGGAAAACATTTAGATCTGTTCTAATGTGACTCTTTTGAAACTCGAAAACATCAGACCATGAGTCTCCTGGCGAAATGTTCCCTGTACTAGCATACTGGGTCATGTTGACCCCTTTATCTAGTATTATGTCTCCATTGATATCTAGTGGCTGAATTTCTAGATCAGCATATTCGGTCTCTGTGCTATCGTTCTTTAAGGCTAGTGTCAAAATGACTTTTGAGTTTCCCGAGTAAACCCATTCACTCTGGGTAACAATAAAACCTGTGTCTACAAAATTAATAGCGTAGGGGTTAGTGCCCTCATAGGTAAGGCCTCCATAGTACCATGCAGCGGTACTAGTGACCATCAATGAGATAACAAATACTACTATGATGATGTCTTTGGCGGCCTTCATGGGTTCAAATGGTTACTGGTCTGGGGCTTATAATAACCTATACCGGTTACAATCTGTTACAATCTATTTTACCCAGAGATAACCGGTGTTAACAAACGTGAACACACTCAATTATTAACACAAATAAGGCAAAAAGATAGGCAAGAGAGAAAGATGATTTACACTTTATGGTAGCAATACCTCTCGACAAACAGGTTTTTCCCATCAAATACAATGGGAGACTTAATCCCATCTACCAAAGTATAGAATCTTGTCTCACCCAACATGGGATCCTCTGGTATGATGGGTGTTGATGTCTTGGCAAAAGGTGTCTCAGACTCTAGATAAAGCAAGCCTCCCTTGTATTGTACATCCAGAGACTCTATTCCTTTGTAGATCTCGTATCTCCCTGTCAGATCCAATAGCCTCTTTTTCACATACAAGCTGGGTGTGGCCTCAACTGGGTCCAACTCCATCAACAGGGCGAGTATGCTCTCATTTATCGCCTCATAATCGATCTTTGCGCTATTACCCATAATCATCACACCCAGTTTTTCTTCTGGCACCAATGACATGTGGGCTGTAGAAACGAGTATAGAGCCACCGTGGGATACCATTTTTCTTCCATGGAAATCAGGGGTAACCCCGAGACCATACCCGTATCCATTTACGCCATAGTACCCTTCTGGTCTGTTTATGTGGAGGGTCTGCATCAACTCAAAGGATTCACGGGATAATAGTGAATCTTTGTTGATGAGGGTCTTCATGTATTTTGCCATCTCGTTGGCGCTGCTGGTTATTCCCCCTGCAGCGGCTATGAAGCTGAAGGGTTTGTTGTCTTCTGGGTTGGGGTAGGGGAACTTGGTTGGTGTAATGGTGCCGTCTGGTTTCTTCCAGTAGGGGGTGATCCTATCATTGTCTGTGTTGAACTCCTTTGTGTCTAGGGTGCTTCTCGTCATCCCGAGGGGCTTCATTATCTCTTCTTTGATGTATCTGTGGAATGGTTTGCCAGTCTTTTCCTGTATTATGTGCCCGAGTATCCTCCAGGCAGCGTTATGGTAGAAGAAATGTTTGCCCGGCTCATACACCACCTCATCCTG
>CAZZFH010000255.1:0-4034 GCA_964653295.1 uncultured Candidatus Bathyarchaeia archaeon
TCTACGATCGCATGCCGCTGCCGGAGGCCAATTTCTTCGGCATCGTGGTATCGATCCAGCAGAAGTCGGGCGGCAATCTCTCCGAGGCGCTGGGCAACCTCTCCAAGGTGCTGCGCGACCGCAAGAAGATGAAGGAAAAGATCCAGTAGTGGTTACAGTAGCAGGTTCAGCAGCATCGAGTCCAAGTGTTCAAGCCTCACCAGTATCGGGTTCTGGTGTTCAAGCTTCTCCTGCATTGGGTCCTGGTGTTCAAGCTTCTCCAGATTATTCGGGAATGAGGGGCAGTGGGGGGTCTCAGGTAGAGGCTCCTGTAGTTCAAGATATTCCACAGCCTGTTTCAACACCTAGTAAGGTTGTCTCACAGCCTGTTTCCTCGAGAGGAACCGCTCAGAGTATGCCTTCAACATTGAATTCAGTAGAGTTGATGACCGGAGGCTCTCCCGATATATCTTATTTTGATGAAAGAATGGCACACACAGAAGAGGCCGTAAATCACATCGCTGGCACAGTTAATGAGCTAGCTAAGGTAATTCGTGAATCTAATAGAAGAAAACCTAGTTATCAGTCGCCGATTCTTGCCTCATCGGGAAATTATGTTGAAACTGGTGATTATTATGAGGCTTATGTCAGCTTGATAGCAGATTATCTCCGGATCAGGCTTGGTGAGAAAGGCTCTGAGGAGATCCTTCTAGAGGGTATGTACAAGGAATGGGCTTCACCAAAGGTTGTAAGAGATATTATGGACAAGTTATCCTCCAGCAAGAAACAGGGAAAGAAAAACGCTTCTTCCTTGGTTGGTCTCAGTGACGTGGAGGATAAGATGCTTATCACCTCACTTTTGAGGAATCTGGACAGACCAGTATCCGAGTGGGGAGAATCAACTCACCTGTTCATGTTACTGGCGCTTGTCTCCAGAGCGAAAGAGAACGAAGTGAACAGGAGCTAATTATGAGCCAATTTACTGAAGAAGAAAATATCCTCAAGCTGAACAACCCTGAGCTTGACAGGAAGATGGGTGGATTACCACTGCCCAGCCTGACCCTTGTAGAGGGTGCAAATGACTCAGGGAAAACTATTATTCTTCAGCAGTTCACATATGGCGCTCTTACTGCGAACAAGAAAGTTCTCTATATTACTACTGAGGATACTGCGAAAGGCTTGCTAAATAATATGGAGCGGCTTAACTGGAAGGTTACTGATCATTATCTTACTGGAAAGTTCAGGATCACTGCCATGAATACCATGAATATGAACTGGACTGAGGAGGTATCCAAGTATTATCTAATTGCTTTGACCAACTTTATCAAGCAAAAGGGTCAGCATTTTGATATTATCATCATCGACTCTTTGACTCATCTATTAACACATGCCAGCGACACTGATGTAATGGAGTTCTTCAGTACATGCCGCTATATTGTTGATCAGATAGGTCAGACCTTCGTTATGAGTATGCATCCATATGCCATCAATCAAGAGCTTCTTGTTCGGCTGAGAAGCTTCTGTGACGGTCACTTGATATTGGAGATCAAAACCTTCAGGGATCGAACTGCATTAACGATTAACGTAGCCAAGCTCAAGGGTGCAACCAGAAACGTCAGTGAAACAATCAGCTTCGAGGTCTCACCAGCATATGGTATCAAGATACTGCCATTCAGCTCGACAAAGGGCTAGTTTTTTCACGTGTTTCTTTCCTAGTTCAGTATTCTATAATCATTATAATTGAAAAGATTGGATGTTTGGCTAAGTAGAATCATGGATCTATGCGGGGTCAATGCTTGGAGTCATTTAATGCTATAGAACAGAGCTTTGCGGGCTACGACGCTAAACCAGACCTAAGTGTTACTGGTAAAATCGCTAGACTTGATGGATACGATGAACAATGGGAAAAACGAGTAAAGAAAAACCCATATTTCAGATATTACATGGCTAAGCTCTTCAAGAACGAGGAACCATTGCCTACACTTGTCCATAGCCTGAGTAGGGATATGTCAGCTCGTGATGAGCCTAACGTTATTTACCCTATAGGTGACCCCGTGTTTATTCACCTGCATGTTTCTGGTAAGAATAAGGATATTTTGTATCAACCGATTGAGCCTAGGCTTATCTATCATCGTGACTGGATACTGGGCGAAGTAGAGCGGCGTATAGCCATTAGTATTGATGAGACTCTGATATTCAAGACCCCGGAAGAAAAAACAGGGTACCTCTACGAGATACTGGACTCTTTCGTCAATGTCCAGAAAGGATACAAGCTGAAAAAATTCAAACCAGAGGGAGACGAGGAATCCAATAGTCTCTTATCACGATTTAGGAAAAAAGATCTAAGCGAGATAACCCTCGATCCTCTGAGTTATGAGATGCTAAAATACGAGGTTTACTGTGAAAAAGTAGGTTCCAGTATCCTTGAGCCATTCATCAGGGACATCTATATTGAAGACATTCACTGCAGCGGAGCTGGACCCATATACATAGATCACAAGATCTTCAAAACAATCGAGACTACTATTGCCCTCAGGGAAATCGAGGAACTAGACGCTTTTACCTTAAAACTAAGCGAGATAGTTGGAAAACCTGCTAGCCATAGGGAGCCAATCGTTGACGCAAAGATGCCTGACGGCTCAAGGCTTAACTTGGTATTCGGTGAGGATGTATCCACCA
This sequence comes from uncultured Candidatus Bathyarchaeia archaeon, assembly GCA_964653295.1. Lineage (GTDB taxonomy): Archaea > Thermoproteota > Bathyarchaeia > TCS64 > TCS64 > RBG-16-57-9. The sequence goes on from CAZZFH010000255.1 coordinate 2,659, forward strand.
GAGGAAGCAACTTTACGATACGTAAATTCGCGGTTAACCCCATTAGTGTAGCTCAGCTAATCAACTGGGGTACATTCAGTAGCCTCGCAGCGGCCTACATCTGGATTCTACTTGAGAACAAGATGAGTCTCTGGATCTGTGGAGAGACTGCGTCAGGCAAAACAACCAGCTTGTCTGCTTTGATGTGTTTCATGCCACGAGACTACAAGATTGTCAGCATTGAAGAGGTGCCAGAGGTTCATGTCCCGCATAAGAACTGGATCCGAGAAGTAGTCAGGGACACTGCAAACAGCGGTAGCGAGGAAGGAGTTACTATGTTCGCCTTGCTTAAGGCAGCACTTCGTCAGCGTCCAACCTATATAATCGTCGGTGAGGTCAGAGGTGCTGAAGGAAACATTGCCTTCCAGGCTATGCAGACTGGGCACCCAAGTATCGCCACCTTCCACGCTGCTACAGTAGGTAAACTGGTTCAGCGGCTCACCAACTTCCCAATCAATGTCCCAAAGACACACATAGACAACCTGAATGCTGCATTATTCCAAAGTGCTGTGCACGATCAAGATACTGGAAAATACAAGCGTCGAGTATTAACAATAAACGAGATTCTAGGATACGAGCCAGCAGATCAGGCATACAACTTTGTCGAGGTCTTCAGCTTTGAGCCTTCAACAGACGAGATCATATTCAGGGGGTTAGGTACCAGCTATCTCTTGGACCAGAAAATCGCTGTAATGAAAGGCTATACAGGCATGGATGTAAGAAAAATCTATGATGAGCTGTATATGCGCGCCGAGATTCTCGAGTATATGATTAGCTTGGGGATTCTGGAGTATGATGATGTTCTGGAGACTCTTCTATGGGTTCAAGGTGTTGGTATAGAGAAGGCTCATAAAAAGCTCAAGAATGATGCGATGATGAAGCTTGGTTTCGAGATCGAGAAGGAGATCGCCCTCAAGCTAGGGCTGAAGGTGGACTAGGATGGCTATTTTAGAGCGATTGAAGAATATAAAAAAGTCCAAGTTCTTGGAGAACATGAGCAGTGGCGACAAGATCGAGTTCGAGTTTCCCTTCTTCATGCTTTATCTGAAATCCATTACCTCCGGTACAATCTCGAGGTTGATTATGCTTCAAGTGGCCGCGGAGAAGGGGATATTCAAGTATATCGCGCCATATCTGACTAGGATCCTTATCCTAATGACCCAGTGGCGGTACCCTCAGGCAAAAGCAGCCGAGATTATGAGTGATGAGGCACCAACAAAAGAATTCAGCGATTTCCTGTTTAAGTTGAGCCAGAGCATCGCTTCCGGAGAGCCGATTAACGAGTTTGTCGAGAAATACTATGATAGCTTCATGGCGCAGTATAGCGCTGCACGTAT
>CAZZFH010000256.1:0-3998 GCA_964653295.1 uncultured Candidatus Bathyarchaeia archaeon
TTCAAACCGGATACACCCTTTCATATGGATATAGGGATGCACCATATGACTCGGAGCCAGTGCTCTGGTTCCTATTTACTGAACACAAGGGCATAAGCATCCACTTCAACACAGCCTTAGCACTCATGGCGAGAACCTTGGGCATCCCATCAAGAGTCGTCGGAGGCTACCCATTGAGACCTACAAAGACCCAGTTCCTAGCGCCATGGGATAGAATAGTGTATGCTGAGTTCTGGTTCGATGAGGTGGGGTGGGTTCGATTCGATGCAACCCCAGAGCCAGAACTCCCAGAGTTTGGGGAAATCAGGAGCACCACTATAAGAACGGGCAGGGGAAGAAGACGTGCTGAAGCCCTAGTCGAGGACAAGAAAGTACAGTCAATTGTCAGGCTTGTGGCAGCGGTACTTGGATTCATAATAGTAGCCTTTATCGTCGATTCACTCATCGAGAAACGAAGGGAGAGATGGGTCGAGGAAAAGGTTAGCCCTGAGCTTGTACAGGTGATGGATGACCGATTAAGCATAAGAATACTGGAGATAGAGCCCCCTCTCCCCAATGTCTGGGAAATAAACGAGCCATTAACAGTCATCGTAGAGAGCCATCTAAGAGGAAAACTATCCCTGAGGATGGACGAAGAGCACAAGGAATACCCCGAGTTTCAGGGCGAGGAACAAGCCATCAAAGCGTATGAAAAAGGAAGCCACCGGATAGAAGCTACACTGGTTACGGAGAAGACAGGGATCAAGATAGTGTCCCGGATTGGAGTCAGAATAGTAGATTACCGGGAGGAGGTTGTTGAGCTCTTTAACCAAATACTTAGAGACCCTGAACTGGCTTCAAACTGGTGGAGACTCACAGCGAGAGAGATCCAAAGCCAACTCAGAGCCAACTACCCCACCCTCTCAGAGGAAGCCACCGAGAGATACGCCGCGATCTTCGAGATAGCGGATTATAGTCAACACCCTGTGACCAGAGAAACCTATGTCAGGTTCTTCTTAGCGAAAAATGAACTGGAGGAGGAGATAGAAGATAGAGAACAATGGTAGAAGCTTGACAAGAACATCCATGAGATACTTTGCCCTATTATTCATCATATACTGGAGTCTCCGCAGACCATGGATACTCAACTTCCAGATCAACTACGATAAAACACAGGTAATAAACCTCAGCGAATACCGTTGGCCATTAATCAGCCTAGTCCTCGGGTTCTACCTAGGCAAAATAGTTGAACTGGTTTTAACGGGAATATGGGTCGAGCCCTTGAAGAGGAGCCTCAGATCCATGGGAGTGATTGGTCTATTCTATCTATCATTCTCATCGCCCCATGCCCCAGACAGTCTTCGCTTCACCAGCACAATACTTCTAACCGGCACAGGGGCGATGACCCTTCTATACCTCATGGAAAACACTGTAGCCCAGAGTCATAGATTAGGGAAGCACTTTGCAAAATCACTCAGATATCTGATACTCGGCGTGACTGGGTCAATAATGGTAACAAGGATACCTGAGATCACTATCGCTGGGCTCTCTGAAGGTTTCCTCCTCATGGGTTTGCTCAGTGCTGGAGTTGTTTTCATTGGATATCTTGCGGGGTGGTCCATCGTAGCCTTATCATTGATAGGTGAACGGGTTGGTGAAAATATGAGGCTTAGCATCATACTTGTCTCATTTTTCTCGTTTTATGGCTCAGTGTTCAGGATATACCTAATACAGGGTCTTGGACAGGGCGCTGGATTCGTGAACCTGTTTGAATTGATAATGATATGCCTCTTGGTCTTCATGACGTATAGGTGGCTCAGGATATCATACCGTTCTGAGGTATCCGGCATCAAGGGAAGCTGGAGCAGCCACATACAAGAGATAGAGAACAGAAGCGACCAAGAGCTAGCCAAATGGTCCAGACTAGTTGATGATTATATAGTTGAGGGCAACAAGAAACGCCTCACAGTCTACCTTTTTGATCTATTGAGGAGACACCAAGTCTCTTTGGAACAAGTAGAGGTCATGCTCTCACCATTGCTTGACTGGAGCGAAGACGAGGAGAAAATAGGGTTATCCATGATTGAGGCAAAGAGGCAGCGCAAGCTCCAAGACCAGAGAGGCACTGTGCTCACGCAAGTCATCGGACAGATACAGGAGAGGATAGGATAAGAGGGAATATGAATGAAGTTTGAGGAAGCAAAAGAGACATGCGATAAGATACTGGAGACAGTAGGACGATACTTTGTCGGCGAAGAAACATTACTGAGAAAGGTTCTCGTAGCGGCACTGTCGAATGGACACATCCTCTTTGAGGATTACCCGGGATTAGGCAAAACGCTCTTAGCGAGAACATTTGCCAAGACCACTGGATGCGACTGGAAACGAGTCCAGTTTACACCAGACCTGATGCCATCAGACATAACGGGAACCAAGATATGGAGATTCAGCGCAGAGGAATTTAGCCTCATGAAAGGCCCGGTCTTCACCAATATCTTGCTGGCCGATGAGATCAACAGGAGCCCACCAAAGGTTCAAGCAGCGCTACTCGAATGCATGCAGGAAAGACAGGTAACCATAGAGGGCGAAACCCACAGGATAAGCGAACCGTTCTTTGTATTGGCTACCCAGAACCCCATCGAGTTTGAGGGAACCTATCCACTGCCAGAAGCGCAGATGGATAGATTCACGTTGAGACTTTCCATAGGCTACGCAAAATTACCAGAGGATGAGCTAGAGATACTGAAGAGGCGTAACCAATGGCAACGAGACGATCCCACCGAGTTCATCGAACCAGTCACAAGCAGCCAAACTTTCGCCGAGATACAGCAGATAGCCGAGAAAGAGGTCTATATCGATGAACAGATCATGCGTTACATAGTAGACATCATCAGGGCAACTCGTGGGTCAACCCAGGTAACCATTGGCAGTAGCCCAAGGGGCGGAGTCAGCCTCATGAAGGTAACCAAGGCACATGCGCTCACATTGGGGAGAGATTATGTTACCCCGGATGATGTGAAGCATTACGCCGTTGATGCATTGAGCCACCGCGTGATACTCAAGACCAAATATAGTCTCGATGGGGGTGTCGAGAGCGAGGATATCATAAGAAACATTGTCCAAGAGGTCCCGGTACCCAAAGACTTCATGAGAAGAGAGCCATGATCACCAAGACCCCCATCAAGTATGCATCGGTCTTTGTCGCGCTACTGCTTGGGGGTCTGTTCATGGGGAACATGGTTTTGCTATACTCGGGGGTTATCGTGGTAGGCTTCTTGGTTTTTGGGTTCATGGTGGTCCAGCCCAGTGGGTTGAGTATAACGAGGCTAAGTGGGGATGCTGAGGTCGAGGTGGATGACTTGTACACATTCAAATACCGCGTCAAAGCAGATACTGGGGTCGGGTTAATTATTATTGGGTTCGATGTCCCCAAACACTTCAGTACTGTACAGGGAAATAACCTAGTAACTATCTGGAAAGACAGGACTCCATTGGATACTGAGATAAATTTCATTGTCAGATGTGAGAAGAGGGGCATCCATCAGACAAGTGGCGCCCAGTGGGAGACAAGCCACCCCATTGGGTTTACAACTGCTGAAATGGGGCGGATCGAGTTGCCTACAAGGATAACTGTGTATCCCAAGCACTACCAGATAAGAAGGGTCAGGGACAGGAAGTTCTACTCAAATATTCCTATACCCACTGAGGCGATAATACAGACAGGGGTACCCACCACCAGCTTCAAGGACATCAGGGAATACCAGATAGGAGACCCCTTCAAGACTATAAACTGGAAAGCAACCGCGAGAAAAACCATCCACCGATACCAGCCACCCATGGTAAACGAGTATGAGAAAGAGGGAAGAAAATCAGTATGGATATTCGTGAACACAGCCTCAAGGATGCAGATGGGAAACTCGGTACGCAGCTGCTTCGAATACGCAATACAGGCAGTGATAGAGTTAGCTGACTATTATCTTGACAAGAACTGTCTGCTAGGGTTCTCCCTATTCAATGAT
>CAZZFH010000257.1:0-3980 GCA_964653295.1 uncultured Candidatus Bathyarchaeia archaeon
CAGAGAAGAACACGTTGAAGGCATCAGAGGCAGCAATAGAAGCCATTCACACAATACCCGGAGTAATAACACCCTTCCCGGGTGGGCTCTGCAGGAGCGGCAGCAAGGTTGGCTCAACCTACGCCTTCCTACGGGCTAGCACAAACACCCCATTCTGCCCAGCAATAAAAAACAGCTTCAAGGAAAGCAAGGTACCAGTAGGCGTGAACTCTGTCATCGAGGTGGTCATCAACGGGTTCGATGAGGAGTCTGTGATGAAGGCTATGGGTGTAGGCGTAGACGCGGCTACAAAGGTAGATGGCGTCAAATGGATCACTGCGGTGAACTTTGATGGGAAGCTTGGTAAATTCCAGATGGGTTTAAAGGAGAGTCTAAAAGGTGTCTGAGATGAAGAAAATAGTACTAACTCCACGGGGATTCAGCAGCATACCCATCGAGGCACCAGTAATATCCACAGATATGTTCGCGGGCAAGACCCTCCAAGAGATCAGAAACCTCCCAATCCACTATGGAAATGAGGAGATAGAGATGAAGGAGTATATCCACGCACAAGGCAAAGTCGCTGAGAAGCCTGAGGAGCAGCTCATAGTAATCGATGGAGACGCTAGACACATCAAACAGATCGGCACAAAGATGAGCGCTGGTAGAATCGTTGTACAGGGATGGGCTGGTATGCATCTCGGCGCCCATATGAGCGGAGGAGACATAACCGTAACAGGTAATGCACTCGATTGGGCTGGTGCAGAAATGAAGGGTGGAGTTATACGTGTACTCGGAGACGCTGGGAACCTTCTGGGAGCCGCCTACCGTGGTAGTAGCGAGGGCATGACTGGTGGCTGTATCGTGGTCACTGGATGCGCTGGCTCTGAGGTTGCCTCATTCATGAGAAGGGGAAAGATCGTGGTCATGGGTGACACTGGAGACTTTACTGGTGTTCATATGAATGGTGGAGAGATATTCATCTTCGGAAAACCGGGAAAACGACTTGGAGCCCAAGCAAGGGGAAACGGTGGATTCATCGCATGCTTCAACGGGGCAGATGAACTCCTCCCCACCTACAGATACGATACAACCTATACGCCCATCTTCATGAGGCTCTACCTGAAACATCTCTACGAAAAACTAGGAGTAACAATAGCACAACAATTCATAGATACCCCTATGAAGAGATACAGGGGAGACCTAGCAGTCGGCGGTAAAGCCGAGATACTGGTAGTCTAGAAGGCAGAGCACTTGAAGATAGGCATCGTGGGTACAGATAGAGAGGAATGGCACATCAAGAGACTCTTGAAAGAGTTCACCGAGAGGGGTGCTGAATCCTATCTGTTACCCATCACAAGGTTCAAAGCAAGCATCGGAGCCACCCCCAAGGTCTCTGTTAGAGGATACCAAGTCGATGACTATGATGCCTTACTTGTGCGGAGAGTGCCCGGGGGAACAGCCGAGCAAGTATTCTACAGGATGGATGTCCTCCACAGAATCGAGGAGATGGGGGTCAAGATATTCAACCCAGCTAGGAGCATCGAGAAGGCAGTAAACAAGTACTATACATCAGCGCTACTGGAGGAAGTCGGCATCAAATCACCGAGAACGGTTGTCACTGAGAGCTTCAGCGATGCCATGAAGGGGTTCAAGGAACTGGGGGGGGACATAGTGGTGAAGCCTCTTTTCGGTTCTCTGGGGATGGGTATCACTAGGGTTTCCAGTGAGGATATAGCTTACAGGGTCTTCCGGGCGTTGGAGATGACTAATAGCGTCTTTTATCTTCAGGAGTTTACTCCCCATGGCGGTGTGGATATCCGTGTTTTCGTCATTGGTGGTGAGGTTGTCGCCTCTATGAAACGGGTATCTGATGGCTGGAAGACAAATATCAGCAGCGGAGGTAAAGCCCAAAAATATGAGCCAAGCGAGGATATCAAGGAAATATGTCTCAAAGCCAGTGATAAACTAGGGTTGGAGTACACTGGCGTAGATGTGATGATCCATATGGACGATGTGTATATCATTGAGCTAAACAGCACCCCCGGATGGGAAGGTCTCCAATCAGTCACAGAGATAGATATAACCAAAAAACTAGTCAACTATATTCTATCCAGGATAGGGTGATCAAATTATCTAAGCCGAAAGACAGGGACTTTATCGAGACAGCTGAGGGATACTTGTTCTGTGTCGTGGGGTATCTTCATCCCCCTGATGGCTATACTGCTTATCTCAAGTATGTTCCATCAAAGGGTGGGAAATGGGAACGAGATGGAGTACGGTACAGCAGAAGCATCCCTTACTATCAGGTATCTCAGGTCGAGAATACCTATCAGTGGCTTAAGAAGACTCATCCCGAGTACATACTCCAGTGCCCTGTTAGAGGCATAGAGGTATCCTGGGTACCCAGAAACCGGGTGAAAAAATATTATAACCCAAGGAAGAGACTGGAAGAAATAAAGAAAAAAGGTGCAAAAGACCCGCTTGAGGAGAGACTAGTAAAGCTTGCCTCACTTCTAGAAGAAGTGGCTGGGGTGGAGGGATCAGTAGGGGTAACTGGCAGCATATTGACGCGGACTCACAACCCAGAGTTCAGCGACCTAGATATCACAGTTTATGGAGTAACTGAATCATATAAAGTGAAAAAAGCAGTTATGGATCTTAAAGAAGAAGCAAAAGAAATCAAAGGCATATCAACCCAAGAGAAAAAGGATTGGGTTCAGAATCGACGCTCCAAGCATGGGCTTGACGAGGAAGAGCTATTGAAGATAGCGAACAAAAGGTGGAACTATGGGTACATCGATGGGGTCTATTTCTCTTTACACCCAACGAGAACGGATAACGAGATCAAAGAGAACTATGGCGATAACACATACCACAGAATCAAAGAGATAACCGGCACAGCCATAGTATCAGATAACAGGGAATCAATCTACCTCCCAGCAGTCTACAAAGTATCCGAATGCAAACCAAATAAGGAGATATCCGAGATAGTGTCTTTCGAGGGACTATATGGCAGCCTATTCGAAAAAGGCGATAAGATCGAGTTTAATGGGTTTCTAGAAGAAATAAAAGGCGAAGACCCACGCCACAGGGTCATCGTCGGGGGAGCCGGCTCCCCCGATAGTTACATAAAATGGGGTCACTCTGGATAGGGGTTCCACTTCTCAGCAAGATAAGATGGTATTCCTGATGAGTCAAGTGGGCCTACTGATACGCTCCAGCCGCTGGCTTCCTGTATCTCGCCGCTGAGTCTGGCTGATCTGCCTGGGATGATGATGTTTCTGTGCTTCACCTTTTCATCTATCTTGAACTCTTTGATGGCTTCGGCAACGGTATCAGCCGTCATCTTTCTACCTGCGACGGCGCTTTCGACGCTCATTCCCTCGCTATCAACCACCAGAAGGTAGCCATTGATCTTGGCGTTCTCAATGTCGTTGGCCACAGTATAGTAGGTTAGGGCGAAGTTGGTGGTAAGTAGCACTGGGCTGTTCTCATCTGGTGTACCCATGGTTACAAGCTCGGGTTCTACTGAGACTGGTTTCCTCGGGTCTGTGTATAGGTTAGAACGTAGTATTATCTGTGGTAGGAGTGACCATCCGCTTATTCCGTGAACCACTAAGAGGTCTGCGAATCGAGCGGTCAATATTCCTGCGATTACTGCTTCGTTCCACTCATTTAGCACCGGGTCTTCTTCTTCTACTGCCCAGGCAGCCATCGGTGCACCTATCAATGGGTATCCGAGTCCCTCTTCCTCCTCATTGATAGCATTCCATCTTAGGATAGTATAGGTATCAGTGTTTACTGACATATACTTGGAGGGCTGTGTCCCAGGATCTAATGCGATATCCTTTATCCCATATGCTTCGAGTGTCAAGGCTATACTCTTTAGAGTATCAATATCACCAGGAGAATACGCTACAACTGGACAACTGTATTTTATGGCAAGCTCCGCTACTTCTTTCCAGTTATCCTTGGTAGCCCCATGAATCAATGGACGT
>CAZZFH010000258.1:0-3972 GCA_964653295.1 uncultured Candidatus Bathyarchaeia archaeon
TTTTTTAATATTATAAATGTGACATTACCAACCGTAGATAATGTTTCACTGTTTTTAAAAACAGTGAGAATTCAAACTTATTCGAACCGAGTTGGAGTAGGAACTGGGTTTTTTTATAATTTTACAGGTTTTAGCTGGTCAGGTCGATAAGATGAAGTTGGGTAAGGTGGTTCTTGAGAAAATGGGTCAGGATAATTACCTGTTTCGTTATGAAAAATGTGTTTGGGCGGGGTTTTGTCATCCCCGGATGAAAGTATATGATGTGACGTGTCCTTGGGCTTTGATTGCGATGGCTCTCTTTCAGGTTTCAACTGGAAAAGGGGTGTTTATAGCTGACTCGGAGTATCTAACCGATGGTTCGGTCACTAAGGTTCGACCAATCTCTGATCTATCTCGCCAAATATATGAGCTAGATGAATAAGATACGCTCTTTTCTTTTACCTGTTTCCTTCGCTTCAGAGCTTTTATTTCTCTACAGATTCAGGTAAAAGAGAATTCAACCTCTAATGTTCGTAAAAAATATTTACATGAGAGTTCAAAACAGTTAGAATGATTTTGGTTTATCTATAGAACGTAGATACGCGCCACTCTTCGTCTATTATACCGAAACCTAGCTCATCAATCTCATTGCCCTCAAACCCAGTGACCAGCTTTAACTGACATCCAAGAGCGTTCTGAAACTAATCCTCATCTTTTTCATTTAAATTCTTACTGTTAATTATTTATATAACTACACTATTCATTTGTATGAGTGCGTGGATGAAATGAGATCGGGAGGTTACAAGGATGAAATTGAAAATGGATTTATCAGAACAGGGATTGCTGATGTTTTTCAAAGAATATCAGCTTAACGCACTAAAAGCGATCTGGAAGAGCGAGAAAGGATTAAACAGTAGAGAGGTCTGGGAAGCCGTCGGTGTTGATCGGATTAGCCGTGCTAGTATAATCAACTTCCTCCAAGATGCTGTAGAGAATGGTCTACTGGATAAATATGAGATTACGGGCAAAGGAGGACACAGAGGAATCTACACTCCAAAACATGACGAAGATGGAACAAGAGCATATTTAACTAAAATCTTCAAGGAAAGACTCGAATCACTGATTTAAAATTACGTTTATTTCTATTACATACCTAGAGAGAAACCATAATTTTTTATTAACAGAAAATGCCCCTATAAAACATTGCTTTTAAAAAATTAAAAGTAAAGAAGCAAGCTTCAGAATATCCAGAGGAGGACCTTCTTCTCTACAATTTGCCTTGCGTTATCCAGATAGAATGTTCAACACCAGTAATGTTTTCAACAAAAAGCTACCCCAGAAAGTTTTATACAAAAAACATCTTTGATACTCTTTTCCGATCAGATTTTGTATACCCTTAAAAAATTGAGGTCGAAAAATAAATCATCAAACGCGTTCACATTATAATTTAAATATTATGTGGGAAACTCAGTTTTATTAGAAGTAATTTAATAGTATACTAATTTGAATGGTCCCTTAGGTGCCATTAGAGAGTTATTATTGATGAGGTTACCTGTTTGATGCCCTTTTTAGATTTGAAGAGATCAATCATTTTTTTTATCTCTCCCGCATCGCCCTTAACACTCATCACCTCAAGCATCTTATTATCCGCGATAAACATCTGCTGGTTTGAGTAAATAATCTCCTTGAACCTATTTTTCAGAGAAGCTCATCGTCTCACATTGAATTGACAGTTATTAGTCCCCGCAAGAACGCTGCATTTTATAAATTGGGAACAAAAGCGAAGCTAATTCTACAAATTGACCAGTTAGACTAGGGCAGAATATCCAACTTGTAGAGTCCTGGATGAGTCCCAGATAAGCAGTTAGTGGAAATTTAAAACCAAGTAAACGGTATTACCGTCAACCGCAACACCAATACTGAGTTCAGTGTATTTTGGATTTAATATATTCGCCCGATTAACTCCACCATAGTCGTCATCATTATTGATCATATCCTGCACCATTAAGGCGATAACTACCTTAGGGTCCATCTCTCTCTCGGTTCTACGGGCAACATTCTCACCAACATTTGGCTCCAGATTTGGGTTATGTTCAAGGACACCTTTTCTTGCTAATTCATCTGCGAAAGTCTGAGCCAAAATATCCCGATCATAAGATAGTTCCTCTAAATCATTCCTAAACCTATACACATTAACCTGCCCTAATGCCATCGCGTGGAGTTCCACATCAACAACAACTGGGCCCTTGCCCTCCAATGTTTCAGGTCCAGTTGCGAACATAAAGACCATTAAGATACTCAGAATGCTAACAACCACCAATGTCCCCGCGATCATCAGCTTCTTCTGCTCTGAGACCTGTTTCTGAGATGCTTGTTTAGACGAAGCTTCATCTGGACTCGGCTCAAGCCTTAATGTAGGTGACTCCTGTACAGGTTCACTCTTTATTGGTTCTGGAACCTCGAAGCTACTGGTTTCTTTATACGCGATACAATTATGTTTTTCTGGTAATATATGATCATCACAAAACTTTATGTTACAATGAGGGCAGTTGTATGTCTCTCCTTCTTTCCCGCAAAAATAACATAATCCCATGCAGTTCACTGTTTCCTATACTATTTTATATTATTAAATTATCATAGCAGTGTACTACAAATCTAGTTGGTTTATTCATGAAAATTACGTAAGCGATTCCCTTTTTAGGAAAAAATCAACGCGGTTAGATGATATCGATACTATTGGTATTGTTTAATTGCATCAAGTGTCTATCTATAGTTGTGATGATATCCTTGATAGTGAATGGCTTCAAAATATAATCATCAGCACCAGCATCAAAGGCATATTTTTTATCTACCCCCCGGCTAAGTGCCGAAATCACAACGATAGGAATCTCCTTAGTACTATTCTTGGACTTTAACAACCTACATATCTCCAAACCACTCAAACCGGGCATCATCAAATCCAAGAAAATCAAATTAGGCATAACCCGTGAAACAAGACCCAGCCCCTCCTCCCCATTCGGGGCAGTGAAAACCTCAAACCCGTTGGCTGTAAGCATAGTTTGTAAAAGATTTGAGATGTCTATCTCATCCTCAATCACAAGAACCTTATTCATCACTCACGCGCTCATACAATCAATAACTATGCTATTTTTATTTTTTTCTGATAATTTATTACTGATGAGCCCCAATGAAGTGGTATGCAGTTCGCGGGAATAATTCTGGGGTTAATTACCTTCGTCATGATCGGGGTACTTCATGTTGCGGTTGTAAAGATTGAGCGTATTTGGGGTTCTCAAATATGGCCTGGTTTCATAGTTCTTGGACTATTATTCGGGGTAGTAAGTTTACTTGTTGATGATGTTTTGGTTTCTGCTCTTCTAGGGGTCAATAGTTTCCTTTTTGTCTGGTCTGGGCCCGAGTTGAAGAAGCAGAAGGAACGCGTTGAACAGGGCAGGCATCACTGACTTCGCATAAAGCCCCCGGGTTCGTATCTGATTTACTGCAAACATATCTTCAATTATGGATGAAATAGTAAATAATATATCTATTTGCTGCTATATTAGCAAACCATATCCTTGCAAAATGTAAACCAGAGCACATGTTTGCTCTACAAAATGGGCAAGAGGGTGACGGGTGTTTGCATAAAGGATAATCAAGGTGAAAAAATGACCCATCCTGAAACACAGAAAACAGGACCCCCCGGCATCCATCCGAGGGACATCCCGCGAATAATCAGCTGGAATACAACTTTCAAGTGTAATCTGAGATGTGCACACTGTTACATGGACTCTGACGACGCGGTGGAGTTGGAGGAGTTATCAACCGAAGAGGGCGAGATGCTCATAGACCAATTGACTGTGTTGAGCAAACCTGTGCTCATCCTGAGTGGTGGCGAGCCTCTCATGAGAGAGGACATCTTTGAACTCGCAAGGTACGGCACCGAGAAGGGCTTGAAGATGGCTATGGGAACCAATGGCACGCTCATTACTGATG
>CAZZFH010000259.1:0-3972 GCA_964653295.1 uncultured Candidatus Bathyarchaeia archaeon
ACATTTCTCGTCTAAATCCAGTATCTTCAATAAATCTTCTTTATTGGGAATCTTAGAGAGATCACTAAACATACAAATGGTTACTCAAACATTGCTTAAATCGTTGATCTAATCAGGATCGATCCATGCGAAGGCATGATAAACAAAAAAAAGGAGGTAGCAAAAAAGACACTCCCTTATTGACTGAAAAGATGATAATTGAGAGAATGAGTTACGGCTTACACCTAATATTATATCAAGACCATGTTGTTTACAAAAACGCATCACCTGAAAGCATAGTACTTTCTCAACGTGTGGCGGTTGGATGGATTAAAGAAGAAACAGATGAATATGTTCATATTCTGTGGGATCGACCTACATGGCTTCAAAAACATGAGATCTGTGATGATATGTCGGGTATAAAGATCCTGAAAAAATCGATACAAGCTCGGATGTTTCTTCATTGACAAGTCTTAAGATCGACAATGTCATAGTTTATTCGCCAATAGAGGCATAGAAAATGACGGAAATCCTCTCGGATACCGAAACAATTCGGATTGAGACAGGTAGCAACGGTAAGAGACTAAGATCTCCTATTGTAGTTACTATTCCGAGAGCTAAGAGACCAGCACAGAAAGCACTAAACAACTACATAATAGAAGCTTTCACCAAAAAAATGCCATCACTAATACCATTCGCATTCAACAACAAGACAGTACTAAAACGAGCCAAATATCTTCTAAGACACAAAACAGGAAGCCACGCAACACTATACCAAGACGTTTACGGAATGTATCGATTCTGTGAATCAATAAAAACGACACCAGACCAACTAGTAAACCGATGTAAGAACTCCGAAGGATACCAAGACCAACAGGAAACACAGAGACTTATCCAACAAATAGATGATTTCATAGGAGATCTTCAAGCCGAAGGATTAGCAAGAAGCACCATAAACAACTATGTCAAGGGAGTCAAGGCACTATTCCGAAGCAACGGACTACATCTAGAACTTCCATTCAAGATGAGCAAACGAGTACAATACAAAGACAGGTCACCGACACCAGAAGAACTACAACAAGTTATCGAAATCGCTGATATACGGGAAAAAGTGATAGTAAGCATCCTAGCATTATCAGGAATGAGAATCGGCACACTCGTAAAACTGCAGTATAGACATGTTATGAGAGACTTAGAACGGGGAATGGTTCCTGTTCATCTTCATATTGAGTCTAGAATTGTCAAAGGTAAGTATGCAGATTATGACACTTTTCTGAGTACTGAGGCTGTAAACTATCTGAAAACCTATCTCGATATAAGGCGAAAAGGTACTCGAAAACTACCACCAGAAATCATTACACCAGAATCACCATTAATAAGAAACAAGCGAAAAAACAGTATAGAGCCAATAAGCGAATCACAAGTACACCGAGTAGTAAACGCACTATACAAGAAAACAGGAATGATCCGACAATCAACCGCAAAACGATACGAGGTAAGACCTCACAGCCTGAGAAAATACTTCAAGACACAGATGACAAAACTCGGTACTATAAACAGCGATTACATAGAATACATGATGGGACACGTTACCGACACCTACAATGATATTGAAAGTTTGGGCATTGAGTATCTGCGTGAGTTGTATCGTAATTCGGGTTTAAGCATACGACCAAAGACAAAACTCGACAAGATCGAGACCTTGAAGGCTATTGCGGAAACGCTTGGATTGAATCCTTATGAAGTGCTCAGCCGTGAAGCGATGGTAAAACCACACCGTACAATCATTGATCCAGCTCAAAGACAAGAGTCTGACTTCAATATTCTGTCAAGAAATATACGAAAAACCTTGTTAGATGAGTTGAAAAGTAGCAGATATTTGAGTCTGGACAGTGGTAGCCCGGAAGAGACTCTTTCTAAATATACCTTGGCAATGGCTTCATCTTTCTTGCTAGTCCCCAGGCTCCCCGCCGGCTGTAATGCAACGCCATATCCGACTTCTCCCAGCTAAAAAAATCCACCAAATCCATAACCTCAAACCCATAATCAGACACAAGCTGCGAAGCCCTCCAACCCCGAAACGCATGAGGCCAACACTCCACACCAACAGCCTCACCAAGACGAGTAATCAGCTTGTAGGCCCAAAACCGGCTGAGAGGACACCCACGATTACGCGGAGAAGGAAACAGAAAACCATCCGCTTCCTTAACCCATGAAGCCACAAAAGGCGCCAAAGGCTCCGCCAACAACACTGGAAAAGAACGACGCACCGCATCAACAGGCATAGTAACCCACCCACCACCCGGCTCCATCTCCAGCTTCTTATACCGCTTTAACAGTGGAGCGCCTCGGACAATGAGTAAACCCTCATCAGACGCAACCTCAAAATGATGACCACATAACTGCAACGCCTCAGACACCCTGCTACCACAAGAAAACAATGACGCGATAAACGCCCGCTCAAGACCTGTCTCACACGCATCCACCAGCCGTAACAGTGTCGCCCATCCGGGGAACTCCTCGATATCCCTGCTCACCGAACGCCTGCTATACTCATGGGTCGCCCACCAGCCCCGTGTCACGCCATCGCCTCCTTTATGACACTGAGACCTCTAAGCCTCTTCGCCCTCTGGTAAACAGAAGAATAGTTGATGGAAACCTGCTCCGCTATCTCACGGTAACTCAAACCCCTAGCCCGCAAAATAGCGATACAGACATCCATATCATCCCAACTCTTACCCAGACCCTGACTCTTTATCTCACCGCTCAGGCTGTAGCGTACATCTGGCCTTGGAATATCAGGTACCCTGAGCTTGTCGTAGCTGTTCTTGTAGTCAAAAACATAGACGTACTCAGGCCCCATAGTAGTAAGAGCCCGGAGCGTAGACCAGAATCCCTCGTTGGCTGCCGTGATCAGGTTATGCGATATGAAATCGTAGACATCTTTGCCGTATGATTGTTTGATCATGATGTAGCTGAACTGAGACCGGACGTTGATACCGATCTGATTAAACCGATGAGTAGAAGCAATAAGGGTCACCCTGTGCTTCCTAAGCTTTCTGATGTTGTATTCTACCATACTCCGGATATTAGTATGCCCCTTGGTGAGCTCCATACCACGAGGCTGAACCAGATCGTTAAGCTCGTCAAAACTAAACACTAATGGATCCTTTTTTGCCCTCTCCGTCTGCATCGCCTTGTAGATGAGCTGCCGAAACATCTCACTGTAGAACTCAGCAGCAGGACCCGGATCACTACAAAAACAATCATACAAAACCGCGTGAAATCGTTTAGACTCAGTGTAAGCTACGTCCAGAATCTCCGTGGGCTCCTTGAAGGTCTGCACATCTATATCGTATAGATGGGGTTCGGCTAGCTCGAAGCTGCAATCCCTGGGCACCCACACCGTCATTGGTATATGCTCGGCCAAATAGAGGAAGTCTAAGCCTCCGTCATCTCTTAGTAATATCCGGTGTCCCCGTGCATGCATATTCCATAATAGTTGTAAGAGTAGGGTTGTTTTCCCAGACCCCGTTCGTCCCTGTAGTAAAGTGTGCCTCCCGCCCTCATAGAAAGGCCCCCAATCAACAAAAGTACGCCTAACAACCACAGGCTTACGTGGCCTGATAGAATCCAAGTCCACCATATAACTACGTGGAATACCACCCGGCGACTCAATCTCTCTCATTTTCATTCCTCCATTTTCCGTTTTACTATTCTCCACCAACCAAAACCCTCCACCTCAAACCATAACTACTACACATTCAGAGCTCCCCCCGCATCCAGTTGGCCTCATAGAGGCGCATGTTTCCAAACTTTATAAGGAGTTAAACAAGACAAGAGATGCGCTGATATGAGATCTCTGAAGATGTATTCTTGTTCAACTGCGTCAACATAGCAGAGAACGCCTGCCGGTTATCCCCACGGACATACACAGTGAAGCTACCTTGACTCCTCTTCGGCCTGTTCTTAGAGTCTACACCCCATAGATAA
>CAZZFH010000260.1:0-3969 GCA_964653295.1 uncultured Candidatus Bathyarchaeia archaeon
GGTTTATACTGTTCCTTCTTGCCAGCTTGTGAGATATTTCCGCTGTTCCTCAGTAAGTGTGTCTAGCTGGAATCCCATGGCTTCAAGTTTTAGTGAAGCAATCATGTGGTCTATGCTCTCGGGAACATTATGTACCGTTGTCTCAAGATCTGTTTTCATAAGCCACTCTGCAACCAGTGCGTGGTTAGCGAAGCTCATATCCATGACTTCTGACGCGGAGCCATCTGCTGCTGCAAGGTTTACCAGTCTTCCCTCTGAAAGGAGGTATAGTTTTCTCCCATCCTTGGTATGGTACTCATCTACGTCTGGCCTGATACGAACCTTCTTTGTACTCATCTCTTCAAGGGCTGGTATGTTTATCTCTACATTGAAGTGACCACTGTTGGCTAGGACTGCCCCTGATTTCATGGTATCAAGGTGTTTTTTGTCTATGACGTGTTTGCAGCCTGTGCTTGTTAAGAATATGTCTCCTATCTTAGAGGCTTCTACTAGACTCATGACCTTGTATCCTTCCATGGCTGCCTCAAGGGCTCGCACTGGGTCTACCTCAGTCACTATAACATTACACCCCATTCCTGATGCTCTTTTTGCTATCCCTTGACCACACCAGCCATAGCCACTCATCACAAAGCTCTTACCCGCCAGAAGCATCCCCCCGGTAGCTCGAACAACCCCATCTATGGTGCTCTGTCCTGAGCCATACCTGTTGTCAAACATGTTCTTGGTGGGGGTATCATTCACAGCTATCATGGGATACTTCAATGCACCGCTGTCTGCCATAGCCCTTAGCCTGATGACTCCTGTTGTGGTCTCTTCGCTGCCTGCCCTGACCCCGTCAAGGAGTTCTGTTCTGTCGCTGTGAACAGTGCTAACCAAGTCACATCCATCGTCTATTGTAATATTGGGCTTGTAGTCAAGCACGCTGTTGATACACTCATAATACTCTTCGTTAGTCTGCCCCCTCCAAGCATAGACATTGGTCCCTGTTTTAGCTAATGCAGCCACTACGTCATCTTGGGTTGTCAGGGGGTTGCTTCCAGCAAGCGCGATCTTTGCCCCCCCAGCCTCTAATACCCTGATGAGTACTGCTGTCTCTTTTGTGCAGTGGAGGCTCGCTGCGATGGTAACTCCCTTCAAGGGTTTTTCTTTATGGAATCTTTCCTTGATTATTCCTAGGACGGGCATGTGTCCTGTTGCCCATCCGATGTTGAGCTCGCCTTGTGGTGCGAGGCTTATGTCTTTTACTTTATAACTCATGGGATAGATGTGGGGGATTCTCTATTTTACAGTATAGTCGTTCATTTATTCCATTAGTAATATCTTCTGTAGAGGAGAAGTCAAGTGTTTGATCTTACTGCTCCTCTCAGCCATCCTCCCAGCTTCATGGCTGCATGAGTTGCTGCTTGTTCTGGTTCTCGATCATCCAGATCTGTGAGAAATAGTATATTGTCTTCGTTATCTACGACGAGAAAACGTCTCCCGTACCCATCAAGCACTATGTATAATGGTTTGTCTACCCCGAAGCTGAGCAATACAGTCTTGTCATTTTTACTTGAAATAATGTCTCCCCTTTCGAGGATTCCTGCTAACCATCCTCCTCTCTTTATAGCCCATTTTACTGCTGTTTCCTCAGGGTTTTGATCCTCTAGGCTTGTGATGAACAGGATGTTTTGGGCTCTGTCTTTCACATAGTATCTTCTGGGTGGATCATGGGTTGAGTCCGGGATCACGAATAGAGGGTCAATCATCTACTTCACATAAAATAGTTCAAACGTCATTCAATGAATAGGAGTTGAAAAAGATTTCCCGGTTATTCAACTATCAGACTTTATACCTATCAATCGTTAATTAGTCTTAATTTGAGTAATCTCATAATCAAGCCTCTTGGCTCACCTGAAGAAGCTCACACATGCGCGAGAATGATGGCAAGGTCGGAGCCTTGGATTAGCCTTGAGAGGGGTTATGAGGAGTCTCTTGAGATACTCACTGAGCCTTCAAGGGAAGTGTATCTGGCATGGATTCCGGAGGAGATTGTTGGCTTCATTATCATTGAGATGAATGGGATCTTCAAGGGATACATCAAATCTATCTGTGTCTCACAGGACCAACGGGGAAAAGGGATCGGCTCATCCTTGATGCAGCACGCCGAGAAGAGGATCTTCTCAGAGGCTCCTAACGTGTTTTTACTGGTCTCCGACTTCAACTATAGAGCTAGAAAATTCTACAAAAGCCTTGGCTATGAAGAGATTGGCGAGTTCAAGGATTTTATTGTTAGGGGGTACTCTGAGGTGTTGATGAGAAAGACCCAGGGTCCATTAACTGAGTACCCCATGAATGAAAGATAGACTGTGATTTGCACTCAATCTGGTTGTTTTTTGTCCAACTGCATCTCCAGCTTATACTTGTCCACGGCGTTCTTGATCCTACGCAAAAGCAGAGTATAATGCATGGCATCGTTATCTTTCTGCACATAATCGCTTATTCCCGCCTCGAAAGCCTCATCCATTACGTTGTCCATGGATTGATTCGTATAGAGTATTACTGGTATCTGGGATGATTCTCTCAATTTACGGGTAAACTCAATACCATTCAATTCGGGCATATTATAATCTGACAAAACACAATCAGGGTTGTTTTCCCTGACCCATTCAAGAGCCTCTCTGGGAGAGGATGATATCTCTATATCCAGCTCCCTATCATGATGCGAAATAATCCGTCGAGTAATCTCAAGACTATTTGGCTCATCATCTACTATAATTAGACGTAGCAGTATTCCCTCACCTGGCTACCGGTAAATATAGAGAAGTCATTTGAGTATAATAAGAACCCTATTAGAACGAAATGGAACGAGTGTTCCATATTAGTATTCTATATTACTGATGCATATTTTTACCTATTATAATTCCATAAACCATGTGAATAATATATTGAGGTAAAACTACCAATAAAAATCCCTGATTTAAAAAACATGTTCAGTTCGTTTAATCAAGTGATCTTGAACTCTTTTGGTATTTAGTAAAGTAAGCTGGTAAACCCCAGAGCCTTACTGTAAGCTTCTCATATTCTTCAGAGTCTCTTGAGCCGCGATGAGTGTCTCCGTAGCTTTAGAGTTCCAAATTTTATCTAGCTTAGATTCTTAAACCCCGTTATCTCTTTTCTTGGTATGGATATATTCGGGATAGAATTGAACCGAAAAACAATCTTAGCTGTATCAGTTTTTATCCTCGTGGTTGTTTCAGTTCTCTGGTTGCATTCTTATGCCCTAAATATAGATGCCCCTCAATCCTCGTTCCCATGCAATATCTGCCATTAAACGATAGAAACGGGGTTATTGGCCCCTCATGAGGGCGTATAACTCGCTGATTTTCACTGACTTGCTGCGTTTTATGGAGGAGTCTAGCTTATCCAACGGGACATAGGATATTGCCTCGGCATCACAGTACTTAACACACTCAGGGTCACCTCCACACAGATCACACTTGAAGGCGACATTACTAACAGGGTCTACGCTGATTCCGCCAATGGGACAAGCCATGGTACAGATACGACACCCTACACAGGCTTTGTCATCAACAGTCATGGCTCCTGTTTCTTCGTTTCTTGATATGGCGTTGGTTGGGCAGGCTTCCATGCACAATGGGGTAGTGCATTGGAGGCACACCATGGGGAGATAGTTGTGGTATTCCCCGAGTTTCTCGTATCTGATTATCTTTATCCTTGATCTGGATGGCTGGACCCTCCCAGTGTTCTTGAGTGAGCAGACGATCTCACATGTCTTGCATCCGGTGCATTTCTCGATATCTACGCTGAGTACCTTCAATTTGATCCCTCCTTGGTTTTTTTCTTGGCTCCAAGTTTCTTCATCTTCTTGAGGTCCTTGGCGATGTCCTTCATATCCAGTGTCTTCAGGGTGCTTTCCTTCTGATATCCTGTTTCGAGGTCCCAGCCCCTTAGACTGTAGTACTCGTC
>CAZZFH010000261.1:0-293 GCA_964653295.1 uncultured Candidatus Bathyarchaeia archaeon
GGACCATGGGTTCGAATCCCATTCCCTGCGCCACTTTTTGATATCTACTAGTGGGGAATTGGTGCTTTTTTATTGTTACTTGTCGGGGTTTGTGCACTGTTTTGCCGGTTACTGGATCGCTTTTTGTCATATATCAGTGCTTGATCTGGGGTGTTCTGAGGCTGTTTTCATTGAGATAACCGGTAAACGGGGTTTGATTAGAGTACCCCCCCCCCCCCCCCCCCACCCCAAAAAAAAATAAAAAAATAATAAATCATTTTGAAACGTTGAGGTGGCGTCACAAAATTTTTTTT
>CAZZFH010000261.1:303-3961 GCA_964653295.1 uncultured Candidatus Bathyarchaeia archaeon
TGCGATGAAATATAAATTAAAACTATAGTAATTCATTTGAAAGCGTTGAGTGAGCTTGACAAGTTTGTTGTTGCCGCTCATAATCTGTACAGGTTTTGTGGGTTCGATGAGGTTGAGAGATATTCTGAGAGTGATATACCTGGTGAAGTTTGACAATACTGGATATTTATGGAAACGATTGAAAAAAATCCATATTTTTAAGAGGCAGTTATTGAAATCCTCTCTGTGATTCCCCCAATAATACATACTAAACGACTGACTCTAAGGCAACACATACAAGGGGATTTTCATCTGCTTCAAGGTCTTCTTAGTGACTCTGAGGTAATGAAGTATTCTGGGCTAGATGTTAAGAACTATAGGAATAACGCTGAGGCTGAACTCGGATGGTTTAAACAACTTGATACTAGCGATAATGGAATCCGCTGGATAATAACCCTCAAGAATGAAAACTTGTATCTTGGGGACATTGGTTTTCTAGACATTGACGCTGTGAATCATAGAGCGGAGATTAGTTACAAGTTGTCACGGATTCATTGGAATAAAGGTTTGATAACAGAGGCTCTTCTGGCAGTTTTATCCTATGGTTTTGTTGAACTTGGGTTGAACAGAGTAACAGCATATGTTCACGTTTGTAATGGCGCATCACAACGTGTGCTCAGGAAACTTGGGTTCGTAGAAGAAGGTACATTGAGGGAACATGAGTATCTTTATGGAGATTATGCAAATGTATTGGTCTTCGGTTTATTAAAACGGGAGTTATTAACAACTTCATAATGTATCCTACCTTTATGGACCAGTCTAGTTGGTCCTATGACTGGTAGTAAGTCGAAGGAAAGTGGCTTCACACCGGAGCTACAGGGTTCGAATCTCATTCCCTGCGTCATTTATCCGGTAACAGTAAGCTGCAACTTTTTTCTGGAAAAATTGGGGGAAATGTTATCCTGATGCGATTACTGTGTAGGTGTCGCCATCTCTGGGTCCATTTACGAAGTCATTCATGTTTGTATCTGTCCACTGTACCACTGTCCAGCTGGATTCTGATTCCATCAGTGTTTCAAATTCTCGTACAAAGTATTTCCCACTGGCGAGGGTTCCCTTCCACCCCAGCCCGTAGCATATGTACGCTGTCCTGCCTCTGCCGTCCATGAATATCTCTATCAGGAAATAGTCTGTGTTCATGTTGGCTTCATCCAGTGATAGCCCCGCTATGGGTGTGCCGTCTCGTTTCTGATATTCTATCCGTTCTTCATTTATCGCACATTTTAGGGGAGCCCTGTCATAGGCTGGTGAGTCATCTGACTCATAGTAACCTACCACAGGGTTGACTATGGGTCCCCCGATGGTTATTAAGGAAGAACCGGATTCCAGCAGCGTTGCCCCTGTTGTCTGATTTACGATAAATGCGTTTGTATCCAGAACCTCGTTTACATCGTCCAATCCAGTGTATAGTATTGATGCAGCGTTCCAGTCGCTATATGACGCAGGTTCACATCCTCTCGCCTTTTCCGGTGAGGCGCTTGGATAAATCAAGGTCACATGGTCCTGTGTGTATCTTGCATAGTACTCCTCGAAGTACTGTGGACGCAATAGGTCTGTGGGGTCTATGATCTCGCACCTGTACATCCCGTATCCACGCTGGAAATCGTATTCCCGGACAATCTCCCCCTCTGGGGTTATTTCGACGAGATATGCGCCAGATGATCCCTCTAGGTCATGGTGTTGAGTCCCGAATACTCCAAGCCTGTTCCCGTTTGGCAACCTGTCTGCGTCGCCCCAGTATCCGCTGAATTTTTCTCTTGGAGCTGTCCAGACCCAGCTTGCCCATGCGGTCATAGTGTTCTCGTTGATTGTTACTTCAAGTATTCTGCTTCTCCTGTTATCAAAGTCGGTCTTGTTGTGTAGGTCGTTGTCGAACATGAGGAACACGTTTGGTTCCACCTGTTCCACGCTGTGGGCGTGGTACCAGAGGCTACTAACAGGATCTCCATTCTTGTTGAATAACTCAAAGTCTCCGTGTTCACCGAGGCTCCATATTTGTTCCCCTGTTGTGGTGTTTATCTTGCAGAAGGTGTTCAGGTTACGGATGTTGACGTATGCTACATTGTTTTCTTTGTCCCAGTCAATGGAGTTGCAATGGGTGAGGTCCAAGGAGTTTTTGTTGATCACTGAGTACTCGCATGCTAATTCGTGTGAGAAATAGTCTGCTGTTGTCCATGACCATAGGATATTTCCCTCTGGGTCTATCTCCACGAGCCTGTCGTGTTCGTATTTCATGTCTTCGATGGTTACAATGTGTTTTTGCAGTGTTAGTATGTTTCCTGTGTCCGGGTTATATTTTGCGTCATGGTGTCCTAGTTTCTGGGGTAGGAGAGATATCTTGCCTGTGGTGGTGTTTAGTATGTTTAGGCTGTTTCTGGGTTCTCCGTTGAAGAGGATGGTGCCGGGTTCGATTAAATTGACTATGTTGTAGCTCTTTGGGTTTGTGTCCCTGATGTAATGTATTGTGCCTTCTGTGTCCATTATGATTAGGTAGTCGTGTTGTTCTGTCCATATGTCGTCGGGGTCGTACTGGAATAATCCAAACGCTAGGATGCCGTCCCATGCTTCCCCATAGGTTGTTATCTGGACTGGGATTTCTAGGTCCGTGGTGGATGCGAGACTGCAACCGATGATGACTGAGAGACCTGTTATTATGATGATTGTGAGGATGGATGCCCGTTTATATTTAGTCACAGTTAATGATTTCATGTGGTTACAGTCTGAATCGGAGTCATGATTTAGATACTGTAACTAAGACAACCATAGTTATGTGACTTGCATGAGTCCGCTAGTGAATCGGTGCTTTTTTTGGTGTAAAGGGGTGTGAGGGTGTGTTACTCTGTTGGTTTTTAGGGGTCATTGATGGGCTCTCGCTCACTGTTCCTCACTGGAATCTTGACTATGATATCTCCATCGATCTGGATCACTGTCTTTGCGCTGATTCCAGTCTCCTCGATATCAAAGACCTGCCTCTTTGTACCGTCCTTCTTCTCATCTATCTCAATAGTCTTTACAGAGCCAGTGGTGGTAACCACGGATAACTCGTAGAGATCTGTTGCCATATCATCAAGGACCTTTCCTACTTTCTTCACTACACCCGTTAAAGCACTCATTTGATTACCCTAAATTTATGATAAACAGAGAGCCTAAAAGAGTTATGTCAAAAATATTTAAAAAAAAGTATGAAACAATAGAAAAAATTGGGAATTATGAAACTATTCCTCGATCTCAGTAACCACGCCGGCGCCAATCGTTGTACCCATATCACGTAGCGCGAACCTTCCTAGCTGTGGGAAATCCTTGAAGACCTCCATGGCAGTGGGCATCAATGGCACGAATCGAACCATGGCAGCCTCACCGGTCCTCAAATACGCCGGGTTCTCCTCGACTGTCTGACCAGTCCTAGGGTCTAGCTTGGCTAGTAGCTTATCGAACCGCACTGCGACTTGCGCTGTATGCAAGTGCAGAACAGGCGTATATCCTTCACCTATCGCCGTGGGGTGGTTTATGATGAATATCCTGCCCTTGAACGCCTTGGCTACTCTGCATGGATATTCATCATAAACCACCCCACGGCGATAGGTGAAGGATATACACCTGTCGCCGTGGGGTGGTTTAT
>CAZZFH010000262.1:0-3960 GCA_964653295.1 uncultured Candidatus Bathyarchaeia archaeon
AAAAGAAGGAACTTACCCCTGAGTACCGATCGTAGACCAGCTAGGAAGTTAAACTCGCGTGTCTCGGACGCAACTATCTCTTTAACACCAAAGAGGATCACCAGCAAAGCCAAGGTACCGGGAATAAGGGATAACCAGAAAACACCCTTGGCGGTCCAACCGAGCCAGACCATAACTATTGTAGCGGTTAAGGGTCCAACTATGGCTCCAAGCTGGTCGAGGGTACGATGAAGCCCAAAGGCTTCACCCTGTTTGCTTGCGGAGACAGAGTCACTGATTAATGCGTCTCTGGGAGCGGTTCTAATTCCTTTACCTACCCGGTCTAGGACCCTGATGCTTAGGGCTTGGGTTATCGTGGTGGTTACAGCAAAAAGGGGCTTGGCCAGGTTTGAGACCCCGTAGCCGATGAGTATGAATATCCTGCGTTTTCTGAACTTGTCACTCATTATGCCTGATACTGCTCTGAGCATGTAGCTGAGGGACTCAGCTATGCCCTCGATTAAGCCTAGGGTGGCTATTGAGCCTCCTGGTAAGCCGAGAATGTATACCGGTAGGATGCTTAGTACCATCTCGCTTGAGAAATCAGTGAAGAAGCTGACAAAGCCTAGCCTGTAGACATTCTTGAACTCGTTTTCATCTTTCAAATCAAGTGCCTAGAGATGATGATCGCCATTAGAATATACGTGTATCTCCAGAAAGTGTTTCACTGAAAACTACTTTATGTCATTGAGTTACTGCATTGTGAATGCAGATGTTCACTGATGTTAGGTCAAAGAAGATAGTTCTAGTCTCACACTGTATATTGAACCAGAACGCCATATCAGATGGAACCGCCGACTACCCCGCCGCGATAAAAGAAATAATTTACCCCTTGATCGATGCAGGAGTAGGCATACTCCAGATGCCTTGCCCTGAACTAAACTGCCTCGGCTTAGACAGGGGTGATGTTCATGGAGGTGAGCGTCCAGTTGTCGTAGAGAACACCCGGATTCGCCGAGCCTTAAAGCAGACAGACAGGTACAGGGTTCTTGCGGGTCTGGTTGATCAAGTGGTGTATCAGGTGGAGGAGTATCTGAGAAACGGGTTCAATGTTGTTGCGGTTATTGGGATGAATCGTTCCCCTAGCTGTGGGGTTGATACTACGTCAGACAACGATCAGGAGATCGCTGGGCGAGGTGTTTTCATGGACCGGCTGAAAGAGGAACTGGAGAAGAGAGATATACATGTCCCAATGTATGGGGTTAAAGGCTCTGAAACAGAGAGACTGAGAAAAACAATTGAAACGGTAATCAAATAGAAATCTACCAACGTATCATCACCTGCTCTCTGAAAATAATAACCCATACCCGTATTGATGACGTATGTTTTTCAGTCCATAAACAGCGTACTCTGTATGAAGCGAGGAATATACACACGGGGCATAGTTGCACCTATCTTCTTCGCCTTATCAGTGATGGTTCTTGGAGCCATCAAACCAGAGTATAACCACATCTACTACACAATGAGCGAGCTAGGCGAGACAGGTGCGGTTACGGCTCAGGCAGCAGCGTTAGTATTCATAGTATCTGGTTTGATGATCACCGTGTTCGGGTATGCTGTCCAGTCTGAACTCAGAAGAGATGATAAACGAGTCTGGACAGGCGTGATGATTATGCTATTTGGGCTTCTCGACTTCATGGGGTCTGGTTTATTCCCGGTTGACGCTGGTGGAGCTTCAACGACACAGATAGCAACCATCCACGTCTATGCAACGCTTATCGGGGAATTAGCGGCGTTTAGTATGCCCATCTGGTTTCTGAGAGACACAGAGGAGATTGAGGGAGTGGGGGCTCATAGGAGGTTCAGTAGATGGGTATTCTGGGTTAGTATACCATTGGTCGCATTCCTCGGCTACTGTATAGTTGGTCATACACCGGGTTTGACGGATACTCCAATTGGGTTAGCTCAGAGGCTATTAGTTGGGCTTTTTCTTGTTTGGATTATGAAAACAGCTTACTCGATGCGAGCCTAGAGTGCTTGGATGGATTTTTCATTTATATTTACATTATGAATGTTTTCTAGATAGCCTATAGCAGTATTATTCGCTACATACCGTGGGTAACGATTAGCGTTCGACGATACTTAAATCAAAATTAGGTAAATTTCCGTTGGTTAAGATGAGTGGGACACAAACCGTAATCCAAAGGTTCGAGGAAAAGACCAGAAAAACGCTTGAAAAGACACGGGAAGACATTCAAAACCTTCTGGGCAAGATGCGAAGCGCAAAACTGGGTCTGAGCGAGCCCGAGGAAGAAGCAGAATAAGCCCTTAAGCGTTGAAGGGAACCGGCACATCAGTTGTATGTGTAATGATACTTAATCATACCATTTTTAAACGATAATCACGTTGTAGGCGTACCTCTAAGGAGAGAAATAATAATGGGGTATCGCTTTGTCCAGCCCCCAAGAGAGGGGCAATAAGAAATGGGGTATCGTATTCTCAAATAACCCCAACCAGAATCCAAAAATGACCGTAAAGGTCCAACGCATCTGGGAGGCAGCGAAACATGACTAAGACCACAGGCAGTAAAGCATACATCAAGACCCTCGAAAACGAGGGAGTGACACACATCTTCGGAATAACAGGAGCAGCATTAATCCCGATATGCGACGACCTCCTCGACAGCAAAATAAGATACATACCAGGCGTCCATGAGCAGGGCAGCGCCCATATGGCTGATGGCTACGCGAGGGTAGCTGGGAAACCGGGAGTAGTTCAGGTAACCAGTGGTCCGGGTGCAACAAACATCGTAACCGGGGTCGCGACCGCACAGTTGGACTCATCACCACTTGTAGCCTTCACTGGTCAGGTGCCTATGAGCATGGTTGGCACAGATGCCTTTCAAGAGGTGGATATCATCGGTGTCACGGCTAGCATAACTAAGTGGAATTATCAGGTCAGGGACCCTACCATGATTCCTTGGGCTGTGAAGGCGGGTATGCATATCAGTAACACTGGTCGCAAGGGGGCTGTATTGATTGACTTGCCCAAGAATGTTACTACTGAGGAAGCTGAGTTTGATTATGATGTCAAGATCGAGCTTGAAGGCTACAAACCTGTTATTGAGCCACTTGCAAGAGAGGTTGATACCGCTGTAAAGATATTGCTGGGCGCCAAGAAGCCTGTCATTATTGCGGGTGGGGGTGTAGTCGCCTCTGGGGCGGGTAAGGAGCTTACCGAGCTTGCTGAGTTATTGATGGCACCCACAGCAACGAGCCTCATGGGTAAAGGGTCTATCTCCAGTAATCACCCGTTGAGCCTTGGTATCTGCGGTATGCATGGCAGGCAAGAGGCAAACTATATGGTGCCTGACTCGGATGTGTTATTGGTAGTAGGTTCAAGGTTCAGTGATAGGACTACTGGTTCTCTGGGTGGATTCGCGCCTAATGCTAAGATTGTTCATGTGGACATCGATAGGAGTGAGGTGGATAAGAATGTGGACAGCATAACCCGGGTCATCGGTGATGCTAAGCATGTATTGAATGCTTTGATAAAACGGATAAAGGTAGAGCGATTGAAGCCCAATGGCTGGTATGAACGCATAAACGAGTTCAAACAATACTGCGAGCCCTACGATTACGGCACAGGCATAACTACACCCAACATCATGAGGGCTATCAGGGAAGCCCTTCCAAGCGACGGCATATTAACCACAGACGTAGGGCAACACCAGATGTTCGCGGCGCTCCACTATGATGTGCTTGAGCCGGGGACATTCCTAACAAGCGGAGGCTTGGGCACCATGGGATGGGGGATGCCTGCAGCCATCGGAGCCAAGGCAGCCAAGCCGGAGTGTAAGGTCTTGTCGGTGTGTGGTGATGGTGGTTTCCATATGACGGAGAATAACTTGACTGTGGCTGTAGATGAGGATTTCCCAATAGTAGTGGTTGTGTTGAATAACAGGCTTCTGGGTATGGTGGC
>CAZZFH010000263.1:0-3939 GCA_964653295.1 uncultured Candidatus Bathyarchaeia archaeon
ATGGGTCCCATCACTCTCAAATACAGTGATATCCTGGTCAGAGTCCCTACCGGTAATCTTACCGGCGACCACTTGTCCTATCTTTCCCTGAATATTATCATGTGTGATAGCCCCTGAATCTAGGGCTGCCGCTAACTCACCAATGCTAAGGCATTTTTGGCTGTCGACTATGATTCGGCTTGCCCGTTTGAATACCTCAGTATCCATCTCGGCTTTCTTGGGTCCATCCGCCCCCATCCCACTGATATGGGGGCCATCCCTGAGCCATTCTCCTTTTACAATCGGCTCAGTCGAGTAGGTTCCTGTGACTATCACATCAGACTTTTTCACGACTTCTTCAGCCGAGTCCAAAGCAACTATATCTGAGGAAACATGTTTCCGCATAAACGCGGTAAAGGCATCATCCCGTTTCCTACCCGAATGAGTATAAACCCGGTCAAAACTACAAACCTCATTAAGACAAGCAAGCGAACCCCTCCCAATCCTCCCAGTACCAATGACACCGACAGCCTCGATATTCGTATTCGCCATATACTTGGCTCCAATAGCCGCAGCAGCGCCGGTCCTCAACATACCAGAATCAATGGCATTAGGCTTGGTACCGAAGGCGCCTCTGGTTCGCTTGATCACAGCCAAGGTACGCCCTGTTTCTGGCTCAATTATCTCGTTGATGTATTTGTGGAAATCAAAATGGTACGCATATGAGGTGATGAATACCCGGGACTCCTCCAAGTAAACCATACCATGACCCACACTACTCGTACCAGGCGCGATATGAGGCAAGTCCTTACCCTTGATCTTGATCTCAAGGCGCGGTGTCTCCTCTGCAAGCCCTAAACCATCCTGCCTGTAAGCGCTCTCTACTGCTTCTATTACCTCGATGGGCTTGATGTCCAGCTTGGAAATATCCACTGGGTCTATCAGCAGGACCATTCTTAGACCTCCTCGTATCTAGAGCCATGCCAGAAGACCCTGTCGTTTGGTCTGAACTCGTCAAGGTCTATTAGATCGATGGCTTTCTGAGCCTCAACCTGCGCCAAGTCCATCACCTCTTTGGCGTCCACGCTGAGAACCTCGGTGTTCTCCATCACTATCTTACCATCGATTATAGTAGTGTCAACATCATGTCCATTGGTGTAGAAGCACAGCTGGTGGGGTACATAGGTGGTCGGTGTCAAGTGCGGCTTGTTGAGGTCAATAAGTATTATGTCAGCTTTCTTACCAGCCTCAAGTGATCCCGTCTCATGGTCCATCTGGAGAGCCTTAGCGGCATCAATAGTAACCATCCTCAATGCTTTTCCACCCGGCAGGACTGCCTGTGTCTCGAACCTCATCCACTGGTGCCACATGGCACGTGCGATGTCCTTGAAGAGGTCAAAGCTGAACCTAGGGGCTGAGCCATCGGTGGCTATCGTGCAGTTAGCCCCAGCCTCGATAAGCTCCACTAGCGGAGCATACCCATACCAGAGGTTCTCACCAGTTGAAGGAGCAGAAGCAACACTGGCTCGGTTAGCCGCGATAACATCTACCTCACTCTGTTTGAGACCATTTCCATGGGCAATGACCACGTCTGGACCAAGGACCTTGTCCACGGTCTCCCGTCCAAAGTTCTCGACAGCCCAATTGATGGTATCACCGAAGATGTGGCTGTGTATCTGGACCTTGTACTTGTCCGCCAACTCCCTGAACTCCAGCGCCTTCTTCTTCATCACCGGGACATGCTCGGGCTCATACTTGTGGGTATAACGAGTCCAAGTATGCCGACCGAAGATATATGGTGGAGCCAACGCAATCCTAACCCTTCCATCAGCGCCCATGTGCCATTTCTCGATTATCTCGATGCTGTTCCGCATGGCGTCCTCGTAGGTGAACTCCTTACGGACCCACTCCCCGTTCTCGTAGAAGCTGCCTTTCCACTCCTGAATATGAGGGATATAGATGTCTGGGGGACCAACTCCCAATACGATCTTTGTACCAACCTTGGAATACGCCTCAGCGTTCCTGATACCAAATATTGGGCTGTCTGTTCTCGCTGGGGTAGAGCCCACGATTGAAGCGCCAGTGGTTACACCGAACCTTAGCCTCTCCAAGGCAGCTAATTGTGCCTCTGCGTACCACCACTTGTCCGTGGTGGCGTGCCAGTAGAGCTTGCCAGCGGGCCAACCGTATCTTGGGTGATGGAATCCACCAATTAATCCGTGCCCAGAGTGACCATAGGTGTCGATGAGTCCGGGCATTATAGCCTTTCTCTTGGCGTCTATCGTCTTCTCGCTGGTGTATTTTTTCTTCAGTGACGCGGATTTTCCGACCGCAATAATCTTTCCATTATTGACTGCGATGGCGCCATCCTCGTACATGGTCCCCTCTATATTCATGGTGAGAAGGGTTCCACCCTTGATCAAAATATCTATCTTATCCTTCATCCCCAAAACCTTAGACAAAATAGAGGGTTGCCATTATTTAATAACAAACATTGGCCGGAGCTATTCGAGAATCTTTGTGATTAGCCCAAGAATCTCCGCGTGAACATCCTCAATAGGCTGCGAAGCATCAACAACCATAAGCTCCCCAGCCTCAGCATACCGTAGATACTCCGCACGCACCTTCTTCAGATACTCCATCTCCTCAAAGACCGTTTTTGCTCTATCTGAGACCCTCTTTAGGCTCCTCTCTGGATCGATATCAAGAAGGATAACGAGGCTCGGCTTCAACGCATGCTTGTTCAAGGACTGCATCCAATCAGGGTCCACGCCTGCAGCGCCCTGATAAGCAAGGCTGCTGTGGAGATATCGGTCGCTGATAACCACTTTTCCCTCTTCAAGCGATTGTTTGATGGTTTTACAGTGCTCTATCCGGTCAGCCGCAAACAATAATGCCTCTGTCTCTGGGTTGAATGAGCGATCCTTTGATCTCATGTATGTCCAGAGAAGGCTTCCGATAGAGTCCTCTGTGGGTTCCATGTGGAATTCTACTTGGTATCCCTTATCATTGAAGTACTCGGTGAGCATCTTTATCTGGGTAGATTTTCCCCCACCGTCAATCCCCTCAAAGACGATGAAAATCCCCTTATCCTTCATCGCAATCAAGGAGGTTTAAAGGGGATAAAATTGTATGGGTTAGAGCTGGAATAGCTCCCTATCATACTTGGTTAGGCTCTCAGCCTTACCGTTCTTGATGAGGACCATATCCTCAACTCGGAGATAATACTCACCCTTATGCCAAAGCTTGGGCTCCACACAGAACACCATACCATCCACAAGTTCCTGATCCTGACCCGGCTTCAGCCAAGGGTCCTCATGAACCTCTATACCAATCTGGTGCCCCACCATCCTGTTGGGAAGCCTCTCAAGGAGCCTATCCTTGTAGCCCTCACGTTCACAGACCATCTCGATGTGATCAAATATCTGGTCTACTCTCTGAACCTCACCACCCATGGCATCAATGGTCTCGACAACAGCACCCATCAAGGCTGGGTAAGCCTTCTCGATATGCTCCGCAGGCTCACCATAATAGACGCTCCTACCCCAGTCACTGCAGTAACCATCCAAGACAAAGCCAATATCAAACGCGATAGCCGTACCCTGCTCCAGAGTCTGATCACGATCATAGTTAAACACACCAACGGGTTCACTGCCTGATTTACAGAAACCAGCTGTTGTAGGGAAACTCAAATCACTCGCCCCCAGCCCCTTGCCCAGATGCGCTATCTTGAGACAGGTATTATCCATAGTGGACTCCTCACCAAGCTCATCAATCACCTTACCCATCACCGCATCAGTGAGCTTAGCCACCCGCTTGAGCTTCTCAATCTCATAACTATCCTTGATCATCCTCATCCGGTCCATGAGCCCCTCAGCGCTCTTGAAAGTAGCACCCTTACTATAGTTAGCCACCGCCAACACCAAGCTACCCCAAGTATACTCACCAACACCAATCCTA